>NZ_JBLBVM010000052.1:0-173055 GCF_047250385.1 Glaciecola sp. MF2-115 | reverse complement strand
ACTTAAAGTACCGCCTCAAGCGGGACGTTCATCCTACCTGCACCAGTGTTATCGTCAAGCGTTTTTAGATTTTTCTTTGAATTTATTGCTTAGCTTTGAGGCTATATAAAACCAATGCAAAGTATACTAAAGCTAATCGTTCTGGTGACGCTACAGACTAATGTTTGGCTGCCTCCCTTGAACAGAGCGCGCATTTTAGAGATAAAAAAAATATGTTCAAGTGTTTTTGTCAAAAAAAGTGATAAAAACAGCCTTGGCTCGTTCACTTGCTCTATTAGTGCTCAATTCGTCTAAAATACAAACAAAAAATAATAAAAACACCTTTCAATGAATAGATTACTGGCAAAAATTTTATAAAAGCGTCATATTGTAGGTGCCTTTTACATAACATTAACAAAAATAAGAGAAGGAAAGGTTATGGTATCCGTTAAAGCGCCACTTTTATTCGTGGCTTCAATCATGTTGGCTGTGATTGGCTTTTTTATCGCAGGTCAATTACTTGGTGAGGGATCAACAAGTATTGAAAAGTCGATGTTTTCAGTTGGGGTTATTCTTAATGCTGTTCTAATATTTATATTAAGCAGTATGACTAAAACTAAAGCTTCTACTAATGTCTCTTCATCTGCATCATACGAAGCAAGCAGTTCATCTGTATCAAGTGATGACGTTTCTGATGAAGACGTTTCCACTTTATACGTAGGTAATCTGCCTTATCGTGCTAACGAACAAATAGTAAAAGAACATTTTGAAAGCTTTGGCTATGTTAGATCGGTAAGATTAATGAAAGATAAACGAACTGGTAAACGTAAAGGTTTCGGGTTTGTTGAGGTCGCTGCACATGAAGCTGATTCAATGATAGAAAAGCTAAATGATTCAGAGTTCCAAGAAAGAACAATAAAAGTAAGACCCGCTAAGGATAAAGTGGCTTAGTTTTTAATACTTTTTGAAACAACTAAAAAGCCCGCTATTCAGCGGGCTTTTCATTTCGAGCTTCAGTTTGTTCTTCAATATTTAAGCCTTCCAAGAGTTTGGCATTGAAGGTATGAAATCTATTGATTGCACTTAAGATGTCCGGCACCTGAACATCCTTCAACTCATTCACTAAACTATTAATGACTGATTTAAAGTCTTCTGCCGAGCCTAATTGCTCCGTTGCCTGATTCAGTCCATCTAAGACTTTATTCAAGTATTGCGCAACAGCTTTCGGAGACTTCAGGTCAGCACTCGGTTTCTCAGAGTATTGTTGAACTTCACCGTACTTTTGTATTTTCTGTGAGCTCTCTACTTTGGTAAGCTGTAAAGCAAAGCTCGCTAACTCAGTATTGTCATAGCCAATTTCCAAGGCTTGATTATATGCCTGTTCAATATCACCGCGGTAGAAAGTATTTGCTACATCATCTGCTTGCGCGACCAAATCACCAATGGCTTTCAGCTCATCTTCATCCAGATCACCTTTCACCTGAAGTGAAAAATTGGTCGTTTGCTGATAAATCAAGCTCGTTTGTGAGTCACCATTTTCAGAACTAAAACTTTCTCTACTTGTATTTTCTCTGAGACCAAAACGAATTTGAACCTCATCTCCGTCTCTAGTGCGAACAGAAAACTCACTTAGCTCTGCTTTTTGAAGTGACAATGATTCTCCACTAAGCTCACCGCTCTTCTCGCTCTTATCGAAAATTTTGTTTTCGAGCCTTTGAATACCATCGAAGATAGACGCTTTGCTATTTGCTATACCTTCTTTGACTTCTTCAGTCGCGTTTGCACCAAGCTCTTCTTCAGCAAGTTCGATACCTTTTGATACACCATATCTAGCTTGTTCGAATAAAGAATTCAGTTTGTCATCAGGCGCACCATCTGAAGCGGCCTTCTTGATAACGCTGCCCACGAAGTTGAGAACATTGCGAGCCACCTCTTCAAAATCAAAGAGAGGCTTTTTGACCTTCATCTCATCATCTTCAGTTTTTGAAGTGACATCGGACGTTCGCCCTTCAATCGTTAAAGTCTGGCTAATAGACACACCTAGAACGCGTGCAGCCACCTTTCGATTGTCCGAAATATCTTGATTTGCATTTGCAAAAGACTGTTGAAGCTCTTTAGCTTGCTTCAATCCGTCTTGTTGCAGTTGTTTGTTGAGTGCGACATCAGGGCGAACCACTTTTGGCTGCTCTGTTGGAACTGTCTTAATTTCACCTAAATTCATTGCAAATACCTCTCTATCCTCAACACCCTTATCGGCACGTGAAAATAAAACCTTTAGCTTTAACTTGGTAAATTTTTAAAAAACTTTACAATTCACTCTCTACAATCAACATTTAGGTTATTCATGTCAGAAAATATCTCCGAAAAATATCAACTACAACTTGATGAAAAAACGAATAGAGTCAAAAACTTACTCTCTTCTTTTTATGATTCAGATATTGATATTTATGCGTCTCAACCACACCATTTTAGGATGAGAGCAGAGTTTCGGATTTGGCATGACGGCTTAGATACTTACCACATCATGTTCGACAAGGTGAATAAAGAGCAATATCGCGTCGATCAATTGGAAGCTGCAAGCGAAATAATCAATGTCGGTATGAATTTGATGAATGAGGCTTTCAAAGGCAATGAGATATTGCGTCGCAAACTATTCCAAGTTGATTATTTGAGCACCTTAACTGATGAACTGTTGATCACGCTGGTTTATCACAAACCATTAGATGAAACATGGGAAGCTGAAATTAAGCGCTTAAAAGATTCACTACCGAAAGATTTGAAAATTAGCTTTATTGGCCGTTCAAAAAAACAGAAAGTGGTATTGGAAAACGATTATGTTATTGAAGAACTGAGCATCAAAGGCGAAAGATACAAATTTAAACAAATAGAAAATAGTTTCACGCAACCAAATGCACGAGTTAACTGCCACATGATCGAATGGTCTATGGCCCAAGCCAGTGAAACAGAGAGAGATTTACTTGAGCTATATTGTGGCTCGGGTAACTTTTCAGTGCCTTTGGCCAGTTGCTTTAGAAATGTGCTGGCAACTGAGATATCTAAATCATCGGTGAGCGCTGCGCAATTTAACATTGAAATGAACAATGTTGAAAATCTCACGATTGTTCGACTTTCAAGCGAGGAATTTACTGAAGCTATGACTGGCGTTCGTGAATTTCATCGCCTAAGAGATGTCGATTTAGGCCAGTACGACTTTTCAACGGTACTTGTCGATCCACCTCGCGCGGGCATCGATGATAAAACGATTGAGTTGATTCAGCAGTTCGAAAACATTGTCTATATTTCATGTAATCCTGAAACGCTTGCCGAAAATTTGGAAAAGTTACATAAAACTCATGATGTTAGGCGCGCAGCTTTGTTTGATCAGTTTCCCTTTACGGAACATATCGAAAGTGGTGTGTATTTAGTGAAACGTTAAGCTTTAGCGAAGAGAGTATTGCACCGCACCTAATTGAATAAATCGAAGTTGTACTTTCACTCGTTTAGCGGTTTCCGCAACTGAGATTTTATCCGTATCTAGTGCTTCTGCACCTGCACTAAAGACCAATTTGACCATCGCTTCTGCTTGCATTGTGGCTATGTGCCGAGGCAAGCGAAGCTGTAAAACAACATAATCACTCAGTTCTTCAGTAAAATGTTGAATTTCTCTTGCCACAGCAGCTCGAAAAGCAGCAGATGTCCCAGTGTGTTCGCGCAATAAGAGGCGAAATACGTTCTTATTGTCGGTAATAAACTCCATAAAAGTATCAACCGAGATATCAATCACGCCACCACCTGCTTCAAAACGCTGGCGAGCTTGCCTCATTAACTGGCGTAATGCTAATCCAGCCTCATCTACAAGTGTTAGACCCAACTCATTAATATCGCTAAAGTGTCGATAAAAGGATGTAGGCGCAATTCCAGCTTCACGAGCAACCTCGCGTAAGCTCATAGCCGATAAGCTTTTGTCTTCGTCCAATAAGCTAAAAGCCGCATCTACAATGCGTTGTCTAGTTTGGAGTTTTTGTTCTTGTCTATTCATATGTGCATAGGGTACAACATAAATTGAGAATTTAAGAACTTTATTTCTTGCCAAATAGGTCAACAAAAGTTAGATTAGCGTACACTTGTAAGCTGAACTTTTAAGGCAACTCTTGAACAAACCACCCATCATATTAACCAACATTTTGGTTTTTAGTGTTCTTACATTAATAGCATTGGTAGGGACACCAATTTGGGCACTCACCTACGGATTCGACGGGTTCGAAATAGGTATTTCCATCTTCCTTTTCTACTTTACTGGCATGTCGATTACAGCTGGCTATCACCGCCTTTGGTCGCACAAGACTTACAATGCACACCCTGTTGTACGTTTTATTCTAGCTGTCGGTGGTGCAATGACATTGCAAAATAGTATATTACATTGGTCTTCCGATCACCGCGTGCATCACAAACATGTAGACGTGAATGATAAAGACCCCTATTCCGCGAAACGTGGTTTTTGGTTTTCTCATATTGGCTGGATGCTGAGAGAATACCAAGCGACTCGATATTCCGATTACGAAAATTGTAAAGACTTACAAAAAGACAAAATAGTCATGTGGCAACATAAATATTATTTGCCTATTGTGTTGATCTCTAACTTTGGAATTACAGCGCTGTTGGGTTGGTTGAACGGTAGCATTTTGGGCATGATCTTACTAGCTGGCGTCACCCGACTTGTGCTAGTGCACCATGTCACGTTCTTCATTAACTCTCTCGCTCACATGTGGGGTTCACGTCCTTTCACCGACAAAAACTCTGCCAGAGACAATGGCATTTTAGCCTTCTTCACGTTTGGCGAGGGTTATCATAACTTCCATCACATCTTCGAATACGACTACAGAAACGGCGTGAAATGGTGGCAGTTTGATCCTACCAAATGGTTGATCAAAAGTTTGTCATATGTGGGCTTAACTTCGAAACTCAGAACCTGCCCTGAAGAGCGTATTGAGAAAGCAAAACTAGAAATGCAGTTAAAATATGCTCACGACAGAGCAATAGCGTTACCAAATGCAGAAGAAATTGCTGCGAAAATTCAGCATGAATACGACGTTTTGATGCATCGCATGGCTGAATATTATGCAACAAAGAAACGTTTGGTAAATATGAAGAAGAAAAATCTTAAAGCGAGCTATGAGCGCTTAGAGCTAGATTTTAAATACAAAGAATTGAAGCATACTTTAGAGGTTCAAAAGCAAAAATGGCGTACAATGTACTCCTTTTATTTAGAACCTCAGACGGCTTAGTCTATAAAATAAATGAACAAGGATGCTACGGCATCCTTTTTTATTTCTTAATTATTGATAAACTATTGTAAACACATTGAGAAGACCTTATGCCAAGCAAAAAAAGTAAAAAACAAGCCTTTGATTTCGATGCAGTTGTCATCGGTACCGGACCAGCTGGTGAGGGTGTTTCAATGCAGTTGTCGAAAGCAGGCAAAAGAGTAGCAGCTGTCGAACGCTACGAATCGGTTGGCGGTGGTTGCACGCATTGGGGCACTATTCCATCCAAGGCTTTACGACATTCCGTAAGTCGCTTGGTTGAATACAATCAAAACCCATTGTTTAACGATAACAACACAACCAGAAGCCTGACATTTGCTGACATCATGCAACATGCCAGCGGTGTTATACGCAAACAATCTAGATTACGCTCTTCATTTTATGAGCGTAACAATGTTCCTGTAATAACAGGTGAAGCGAGTTTTGTTGATAAGAACACGCTGAGTATCAGTCGAAATGATGGGTCTATTGAAACAATTACTTCCAAGCAGTTCGTTCTTGCTGTTGGCTCCAGCCCATACACCCCAACGGACATAGATTTCACTCATCCGCGCGTTTATAACAGTGACACTTTACTCTCATTACAACATCACCCTCGCACAATAATCGTTTATGGTGCCGGAGTCATAGGTAGTGAGTACGCCTCTATATTCCGTGGGATGGGCGTGAAAGTTGACTTAGTCAACATGCGAGATCGGCTTTTGTCTTTCTTGGATACGGAAATTTCTGACGCACTGAGCTATCACTTGTGGAACAACGGTGTAGTGATTAGGCATAATGAAGAGTATGAATCGGTTGAAACTCACGATGATTATGTGGTTTTAAACCTAAAATCTGGTAAACGAATGAGGGCAGATTGTCTGTTATTCGCAAACGGTCGTTCTGGTAACACGAAAGAATTGAAACTCGAAAATGTTGGCTTAAAAGCTGATAGCAGAGGGCAAGTTAAAGTGAATGCTAATTACCAAACTGAAGTTGAAAATATCTATGCTGTTGGCGACGTTGTCGGTTATCCAAGTTTAGCTTCAGCAGCCTATAATCAAGGTCGTTTTGCAGCAGAAGCGATGCTCTCTGGTGTTTGTCATAAAGCGCTCATTGAAGATATTCCTACTGGTATTTATACCTTGCCAGAAATTAGTTCCGTCGGAAAAACCGAACAAGAACTCACTGAATTGCGAATTCCTTATGAAGTGGGTCGCGCACAGTTTAAACATTTAGCTCGCGCTCAAATAGCAGACACTGTTGTTGGTAGTTTGAAATTGTTGTTTCATCGCGAAACAAAAGAAATCCTTGGTATACATTGTTTTGGTGAGCGTGCCTCAGAGATTGTGCATATCGGTCAGGCTATTATGCAGCAAGACGGTCCTGGCAATACCATAGAGTATTTTGTAAATACCACATTTAACTACCCTACCATGGCGGAAGCTTATAGAGTCGCCGCACTTAATGGATTGAATCGAGTCTTCTAATTAAACAAGGGAAGAAAACAGAAATCTCTGCTTCCTGAGATTTCTGATCCCCTGATCATTTACCCATTCACACTCAAAAAGTCTTTCAGTTCTTTGAAAGGTAATGCTTTGGCGAACAAAAATCCCTGCGCTTCATCTGTCCCTAACTTAAGCATTTTGCTTGCCTGAGCTCTATTTTCAACACCTTCAGCAATTGTCGTCAGTCCTAACTGCTTACCAAGATTCACAATTGCTTGAGCAATAAATGAATCCTTCTCTGTATCAATGTTTTCAACAAATATACGGTCAATTTTAAGCCGATCTAATGGGAGCTTTTGAATATAACTCATTGACGAAAACCCCGTTCCAAAATCGTCAATAGCGATCAATACTCCATATTCCTTTAATTTATCCAACGCTCGGATCACAATTTCCGGTTCATCCATAACAACCGACTCAGTAATTTCCAACTCCAGTAAATGCGGTGGAATATCGTGTAAATCAATAATATATTTAACATAATCGACAAAGTCAGGATCTCTGAACTGCAGCACAGAAACATTCACCGCCATTCGAATATTTGCTCGGCCATCGGCAATCAAGATTTTAAGCCTACGCACTGACTCTGCTAGTACCCATTTCCCAATTTCAACAATCAATCCTGAATATTCAGCTAAAGGAACAAAAATCTCGGGCGACAGGAACTCTCCACTTCCGTCGCGCCAACGTAACAGTGCTTCTACGCCTATCGTTTTTTCACTGATGAGATCAATTTGAGGCTGATACCAAACCTCGAGTTTTTCTTGCTCAAAATCTCTTTGCAAGTTGCGAATTATGTCTAATCGCTCGCGGATTTCTTCATCCATTGCGGGAGTATAAAAAACCCAATTTGTGGAAATACTCTTTTTTGCATGATTCAAAGCTACATTGCCACATCTAAGTTGATAAATGGCATCAACATCATGTTGAATTTTGCAAAAACCAATGTTTATATTTAACTTGAGAGCGTGCTCACTGACTATGAAAGGCTGCACAAACAAGTCATTAATAATATTGGGGTCAACAAACCTGGCATCGCCAATAATGCCGAAGACATCCCCACTTATCCGGCCTACTTTGATGTTTTCTCCGACAGAACTTGCAAGCCTTGTTGCTACCGCTACTAACAATGAATTTCCAATATCCTGACCCAATCCATCGTTCACATCAGAAAAGTGGCTTAGGTCGACTAAAGCAAGGTTTTGCCTAACACTTGAGTTTATTTTCATGATGCTAATTAAATTAATGAACTCATTTCGATTAGGTAAATGAGTTAGCCAATCATTGAACGATGTCCGTTTTAATTTTTGAAATAAATTTACGTTGTCTAGGCCGATAGCTATTTGCGAAGCAAGTGTTTCCACGATTTTTTGAGACGTATAATCTAGTGCTGTTTCAGATTCGAAATAGACAACTGATTCAAGCCCTGAATAATTCAGATACAGTAGATTATCACTTGAAAGGTAGTAGTGGCTTTTCGATTTGAGACAGTGCTGCGTTAGCTTTGCTAACTTTTTTGGTAAACTTGGCAAGGCCTGCTTTCTTAGAATCGCCTGAAAGCGATTGATTGCACCGATGACATACAAGTCATCACTGTCTTTTCCAATCAAATGACCAGCTCTAGAAATACAAAAAGCACCGCCGGCCAAACCACAGATTTCATTAATTTTGCTTAGCTGCGAATTGAGATAGTCAGTAACGGAGGCGCTAGAGTCAAAGCCTGTAGCTTTTGAATTGATTGCTTCTAAACCTAATATCAGCTCTTCGTTTGCCAACATAAAATCACTAACCCCCAAAAGTTGATCTTCAAAGCGAGCGTTCAATAAGGTTTCTACTATAGGGAGATTCGTACAAAAAACCAGCAGTAAATGCTGGTTTTCCTTATTTCATTGAGTATAAGTGTAACAAAGTATATCAAGCAGGGATTTGCTTTAGTTATATACCGTCACCATCACCAAATTCGTGTAAACCACACTCACGTTTTAAGCCGAAGAAACGTGTATCTTGCTCTGACATCCCCTCTTGTAAGGCGATAGTAGTATGCCAATCGCCAATAGACACAAAACCTTTTTCCCATAACGGATGGTAAGGTAACTGGTTGCTGGTTAAGTATTCATGCAATTGTTTATTTGATTGATCTAAGATCGGGTGAACTTTAAATTGCTTGCCTTGCTTTTGTAGCACTTTCAGTTTGCCACGCGAATCGGATTGATCTCTTCGCAAACCAGCGAACCATGTTTTAGCATCTAAGTCCTTAATTGCTCGCTGCATAGGTTCCACTTTATTCAGCTTATTGTATTTCTCAAGTCCTTCAGTACCTTGTTCCCATAGTTTACCGTGCCTAGCTTCTTGCCATCCGGCGCTCAATTTTGCAGAGTAAACATGCAAGTTAAGATTCAAACGCTCACTCATTTCATCAATGAATTGATAGGTTTCAGGAAACAAATAGCCAGTATCAGTTAATACAACCGGAATACCTGGTGCTACTTCATTTACTAAATGAAGCATTACTGCTGATTGCGCGCCAAAGCTAGAAGACAACATATGATTAGCAGGTAAATTATCCAAAGCCCACTCAACCCTTTTAAGGACAGGCATTGCTTCAAGACTTTGATTTAAGTTTTCAAGTTCGTGCACATCGATGTTTAATTCGATGATGCCTTCTTCAGTGATTTGCTCAGCTAGACTAATCATAGAAATCCTTAGCCGAGTCAATGACTGGCGCAATAATGCCTGCTCGGATAACAAAATCACCAAAAGCCTCATTGTCATGACGCTCTTTCGACCAGCGCCCAATAAGATCATCCAAGTGCTTCATGATTTCAGTGTCGGTTATGTTCTCTTTGTACATTCTTGGAATACGAGTACCTTGACGATCACCACCAATATGAAAATTGTACTTACCTGGTCCTTTGCCGACTAAACCTACCTCGGCAAGCATCGCTCTTCCACAACCGTTAGGACAACCAGTAATTCGATAAATGATGCTTTCTTCCGGCATTCCGTGTTTCGCTAGTAAACTTTCAATTTCAGTCACTGCGTCAGGTAAATAACGTTCTGCCTCAGCCATAGCTAGAGGGCAAGTGGGTAATGAAACGCAGGCCATCGAATCTTTACGCTGGTTTGAGACACTTGCTTCCATTAAACCATGCTGAACAGCAAGCGCTTCAATTTGGGCTTTTTGCTCAATTGACACGCCTGCAATGATGAGGTTTTGGTTTGCCGTCATTCTGAAATCGCCTTGGTGAATTTTAGCTATTTCTGCACAACCTGTTTTTAAGGTTTTGCCTGGATAATCTAAAATACGGCCATTTTCAATAAACAAGGTGAGATGATGCTTGCCATCAATGCCTTCAACCCAACCGAAACGATCGCCTCTACTAGTGAATTCGTAAGGCTTACTCGGAGCAAAACTGATGCCTGCACGCTTCTCAACTTCCGCTTTGAAAGTATCTACGCCAACGCGCTCTAATGTATATTTGGTTTTTGCATTTTTACGATTAACTCTATTCCCCCAGTCACGCTGAGTAGAAAGCACAGCGGCTGCAACATCGAGTGTCTTATCTAAGCTTATAAATCCAAAGTCGTCTGCTTTACGTGGGAAAGTGGTATGGTCGCCATGCGTCATCGCTAAACCACCGCCAACAAGCACGTTAAAGCCAACAAGTTCACCGTTTTCCGCTATCGCGACAAAATTCAAATCATTGGCGTGCACGTCAACATCATTTTGTGGGGGGATCACAACCGTTGTTTTGAATTTGCGTGGTAAATACGTTTTGCCTAAGATCGGCTCGTCTTCTTGCGTCGACTCAACTTTCTCACCGTTTAACCAAATTTCTGCATAAGCATTGGTTTTAGGCAGTAAGTGCTCACTTATTTTAGTAGCCCAATCCCATGCTTGCTTATGTACTTTTGACTCAATTGGATTAGAAGTACAAAGTACGTTTCGGTTCACGTCACCAGCCGTCGCAATCGAATCAATTCCAGCTTTATTCAAGGTCTGGTGCATCATTTTAACATTCGGCTTTAAGACACCATGAAACTGGAAAGTTTGTCTAGTGGTCAGTCTGATACTGCCATACATTGTATAATCTGATGCAAATTTATCGATTACTAACCACTGCTCTGGCTTAATTACGCCGCCAGGTAGTCGCGCTCGCAACATTACGTTATGCAGAGGTTCTAGCTTTTGCTTCATGCGCTCGGCACGGATATCTCGGTCGTCTTGCTGATACATGCCGTGAAAGCGAATAAGTTGAAAATTATCGCCGTTAAATCCACCAGTCACATCATCTTTAAGATCCTCAGCGATAGTTCCTCGCAGTAAATTACTTGCGCCTTTCAATCTTTCGTTGTCAGAAAGCTTACCTTCAACTTTATATTTGTTGTCATCGCTCATTAGTAAACATCCTTCTGGTATCTCTTTGACTTGCGTAAATTAGTTACATACTGCTTTGCCTCGGCGGCTGATTGATTACCGTGTTCTGCAACTAGCGCTAATAATGTCGTCTCAACGTCTTTGGCCATTCTCATCGCATCACCACAGATATATATGTGCGCGCCTTGCTCCAGCCATGCAAACACTTCTTTCCCATTTTCTCTTAGTCTGTCTTGCACATAGACTTTCTCAGCTTGATCACGAGAAAAAGCTAAACTGATTTTGCTCAATAGACCAGATTTTAAATATCCCTGCCATTCAGTTTGATACAGGAAGTCTTGCGTAAAATTTGGATTGCCAAAGAACAACCAATTTTTACCTTCTGCTTCTAGCGCATCTCTTTCTTGCATAAATGCTCTGAAAGGAGCAATACCGGTACCTGGCCCAATCATGATAATCGGTGTATTTGGATCTGCAGGCAATCTAAAATTGTCGTTATTTTCAACGTATACGTTTACCTTTTCGCCCTCTTGTAAGCGAGTTGAAAGGAAGCCTGAAGCGCCTCCTTGATTCACCTGTCCATTAATTTCATATTCGATATGCGCAACGGTTAGATGAACCTCATCTTCAACCTCAGCTTGACTCGATGCAATAGAATACAAACGCGGAGTGATGGGTCGAAGTGCCTCCACCAAAGACTGTGCGTCAATTTTCGCTGGATACTTTTCGACAATATCAACAATCTGAGAAATCGATAAATATTCTCTCAAAGCTGCTTTATCAGACAATAGATTGCCTAGCTCTGCATGTTCAGTCGCTGCCTGGTAGGATTTTACAAAACCTGGATAACTGAGTGTGAGTTCTAGCTTGCTTACCAATGCTTCCATCAAGCTAAGTTGAGTGCCAGCCAAACTAACTTTGTCATCGGCCTTAGTCGAGGTTGCTGCAAGAATTCTTTTAACTAGCGCTTCGTCATTATTAAACCAAACGCCTAAGGCATCGCCGGGTTGATATGCTATGCCACTGTCCTCAAGGGAGATTTCAATATGACGGATGTCTTTAACGGAATCACGTCCTGTGATCTTTAAGCTTTCATTTAGCGTCGCTGAGAATGGCTTCTTCTTGCTATATAAAGATTGAGAAACGGCACTAGCTGCCGGATTTAAGCTAGCTGTTTGTGAGCTAACCACTGGTACCAATTCATCTTTAAGCTTAGCATTTAAAGATTCAGCCCACGCCGCCACACTAGCTTCGTAATCCACATCACAATCGAGTCGCTCAACGATAGGTTTGGCACCAAGAGCCAATAAGCGAGATTCGAAATCTTTACCTGTTTGGCAGAAGAATTCGTAGCTTGTATCTCCTAAACCAACAACCGCGAATTTCAAATTGGGTAGTTTTGGTGCTTTTTTACTTGCTAAAAATTCATATAACTCAACAGCATCATCGGGTGCATCACCCTCACCATGAGTGCTAACAATAACCACCAAATGGGTTTCGTTTTTAAGCTGACGGGGTTTATAGTCGCTCATACTGACAAGGTTACAATTGAAACCTTTTTCAAGCGCCGATGCTTTATAGCTATTCGCAACGCCTTTAGAGTTACCCGTTTGTGAGCCATAAAGAATAGTTAAAGTAGCTTGGGTCGCAATATTTTGTACAGATTGAGCTGAAGAAGGAATAGGCAGCGCACTGACTGATCCCGCCAAGCCTGCTAGAAAGCCGCTTGCCCAAATAAGTTGCTCTTTGGATAGGGAAGACGCAGTGCTTGAAAGCAGCTGCATTTGCTGCTCAGTCAACGCTGAGAAGTTTTTATTGCCGTTATTTGAAGTCATTTATCGTTAACCTTAGCTAGTACTGCACTAAGGTTAACGACTTTCTTACATAACCTGAAAGAATTAAATCAGATTTTTTATTACTTTTTAGACTTAAGAAATTTCAATTTGAGTGAAAGATTTTAGAAATCGAATTCTAATCCAACAAATACTCCTGAAAATTCAAGGTTGGAATAAATATCATCTAAGTCATCTAGCTCGACTGTCAGTGAGCGATAACCCGCTTGTAGCGTCATATCTAATGCCAAAGTTTCAACAAAACTGTAGGTTATAGCAGCCTGAAAGTCAGAAACGGTACTATCTTCAATTGCTAGAAAACTACCTTCTGCATGCAAACCCAAACCTGTAAACGGTAAACCAACTTGCACTTTTGCGTAGGCCATTGGTATCACACCCGAGAATTCTTCAGCAGCCTGCCTGTTGCCTGAAACTTCAGCGACTGAAATGATGCCATCTAGGTATTTACCGTTAATACCAAGATCGATAGTTAGTAAGTCATTATCGAGGATCTCATAATACAAAATGAAATCCGTTGCTGTCATATCAATTACAGTATTTAGATTAGTATTCTCACTATACAAAGTGCCATCAAACTCAAATTCTGCCGTAAGTGTCGTAACACCTGATGAGTCAAGTGTCGTTCTATTTACTTTAATATTTGGAATTAGTGGGATTGGATGTTCTAAAGCGACATAAAAAGAGCCGTTTGTTTTGTCATCAAACGAGAAGTCAGTTAACGATGACTCTTGATTAGAAAAACCCCCTTCTACGCCCATATTCCAAGCCTGCGCCCCAACATATGCGCCTAACAACGTATCGGCTTGCGCCGGAACAACAGCCGTTGCTGCTAATAAAGCACAACCCAAAAGTGACTTTTTCATATTTTATCCTTGATTTAATAATTCTGATAATTCGATTAAAGCAGCATTTGCTCTTGAAATATAGTTCGCCATTACTAACGAGTGATTAGCTAACATACCAAAGCCATCTCCATTTAGTATAACGGGCGTAAATACAGTTTCTTGAGTCGCTTCCAATTCACGGATAATTTGGCGCAAACTGACAGTCGCGTTTTTCTTCTCCAGAACATCTTTAAAGTCAATTTCAACCGCCTTTAAAAAATGTAGAAGTGCCCAACTTGCTCCACGTGCTTCATAAAAATTATCATCTAACTTAAACCAACTAGTTTTATTTCTGAGAACAGGAGTTTGCGGCGTAGACTGTCTTGCTTCTGAATCTCCTGCCAATTCGGTATTAATAACATCTGAACCAACACTCGCGCTCAACTTTTGAGACAAGCTGCCTAAACGTTTTTCCACTTGTTTCAACCAATCGCGTAAATTATCGGCTCTAGCATAAAACTGCGTATTTGAATTGGTAATATTACCAAGCTCTGCTTGATATAAGTATAGTTGCTCAACGGCTTTTTCATAGCGAGATTCAGAGGATGGCAAAATCCAGCGATTATTGTCATTGTTGTAGTAAGGTTGCGCTTGAACTAATTGTGGGTTTTCAAGAGATTGAGATTGTGAGCGACTAAAGTCTTTACGCATCGACAAAGCTAAATCGCGACTCATCTCTAACACGCCAAATTCCCAAGCAGGAATGTTGTCCATGAAGATACCAGGAGGCATAACATCATTCGTTAAGTAGCCGCCATTTTTACCCAGCATAAGCTCGGTGACTTTAATCAAGGTTGAGGTTGTTGTGTAGCCCGTGACCACCTGATGGCCTTGAGCTGATGCCATATCATGGGCATTCTTTCGAACATCAAATGTGTCCGGTGCAAAGCTCCACCAAAATCCGAGTATTGTAAACAACAATACGATAGTGATAATTCCCGCAGAGACTGTTTTGGTAGAAAGAAACTGTGCCATAAATATCCTTTGACTTTGCTTAACTTGAGCAGAAAAACTCGTAACCGCAAAAGCGGTTGAAAACGACAACTTAACCCTTCGAAGCTTTATTGTACAAGGCTACCTACTTATACCGCAACAAAAGGATCGCTAAAACATACGCCAAAGCAGTTGGGAAAGTTAAAAATATCATACTAATGACTGCACCGGCTCGAACCCAAAGTGGATCGACGTCGAAATATCTCGCTACTCCAGCACAAACACCAGAAATAATAGCGCGATTAGCATCTCTAAATAATCTTTTATCATTGATAACTGTTTTCATTGTAAGTACCTCTTTAGTATGTATTCTGTGCGTCTTTAAAAGTAAATTGTCAACGTTGACGTATTTTTTGTTCAGCTTTTGCTAGTAGCAATTAAATTAAAGTGCTCAAGGCAGATAACGACAGTAGCGCTACCTATATAAAACAGAATAGGTGTTGCTAGTATGCCTATAAGGCTGATATGGCCTAACATAAACTTCTCCCTAAGGAACGAGACAAGTCGCTATACGACTTGTCCGTTAATTAATCTTCAGTTTTCTCTGTTGTGCTTTTGTCGCTCTTAACACTTGCGATGTCGGTGATAGTTACTGATGTCACTGGCGCATCTGGATCAACAGGACTTGCAAACGTAAAGTTATATGCTGAAGTTAAAATCGACTTTTGAACTTCTTCGTTTATTTCCTGAGTTACTGTTTGCATAGCTTGATTAACCACAGAATTTAAAACTCGTTCAACATGTGACTCCTGAGCATGTACTGAAGCGGTGCAAGCAATAGCAGTAGCGAATATAGTAGTTAGTGCAGTTTTCTTAATTGACATGATATTTCCCTCAAAATGTTAATAGTGTTGGTTACGCTTACTGCTACGAAACCTAAATTTATATGCCTTTTCGGCAAGGACACTTAGACATAGCGATTGTTGTGCCAACTTTGAGAAAAAATATTTTATTTATAAATATCAATAAGATATAAATATCAGTGATTCTAAAGAAAGAATAGTTCGGAAAATAACGGGGGTTGAGTGGTTAATTTAACCACTTGTGTTGGTAAAATTAACCAAATTTTGAAAATGGAATGACTTATAGAAGTTTAAAGGCGAAACACTAGACTAGCACTCAACCTTACTTGCCTGAAAATCGCGAGCTTTTGTCTGAGCTTCAACTACTTTTTCGCAAGCGTGAAGCAAAATATCTGTGGATGCGTCTCGTTTTGTGCCGTTCTCACTCAAGTATCGTCGCCAAATGCGTCCACCGGCTTGACCTTGGAAGAGCCCCAATACATGTCTTGCGATATGCCATACTTTTGAACCTTGATACACCTGCTCTTTAATATAGGCAGTCATTTGAATAACGACTTCTTCTCTACTGATGGCTTGGCGTTCAGCGCCATATATAGTGGAGTCAACATTGCTCAGGATATATGGATTTGAGTAAACCTCACGTCCCATCATGACACCATCAATGAGTTCTAAATGTGCTTGAGCATTATCTAAGGTGTTTATGCCACCATTAATCGATATTTGCAGTTGTGAAAACTCCTGCTTTAAGTCGTACACACGCTGATAATTCAAAGGAGGGATATCACGATTTTGTTTTGGACTCAGGCCTTTTAACCAGGCTTTTCTAGCATGCACGATAAAGTGCTCGCACCCTGCACCAGCAACCGTTGAAACAAATCGACTTAAACCTTCATAGTCATCCATGTCATCTATACCGATGCGGCATTTGACGGTAACGGGGATATTAACTGAAGCACGCATCGCCGATACGCACTCAGCAACAGTATCGGGCATAGCCATTAGACAAGCGCCAAAGCTGCCATTTTTAACACGATCAGAAGGACAACCTACATTGATATTCACTTCATCATAGCCACGTTGCTCTGCAATTGCTGCGCAATGGGCCATTGCTTGCGGATCACTACCACCTAATTGCAACACAAGTGGATGCTCTTCCGAGCTATATTCTAAATAATCACCTTTGCCATAAATGATGGCGCCAGTGGTTACCATTTCTGTATACAGCACGGTATGTTTGGATAATAGTCGAAGAAAAAAGCGGCAATGGCGGTCGGTCCAATCAAGCATTGGGGCGACTGAGAACTTGTGTGAAATCATAAAATCAGTTGTAAAACCTTTGAGATATAAATGTGCTTAGCCTTTTGTCTGAAAGGCTAAATCAATGCTTAATTATACGGGTTTTACTGTAGCTAAACAAAACAAATAACTAAGTGCGTCGGCGCAGCATGACCAAGCCCAAACCACCCAAAAGCAATAAGCCTGTCGCTGGTGCATTCACTTGAGAATAGTTCCACGCAAAGTTATCTGCCCAAAACCAGTTTAACTCGGATGACTCTGTTACTCGCACTTCGTCAAAAGTGATGTTTGGAAACAATTCGGTGCTGTTATTCCGCAAAGAAAACAAATCTAAATTGACTGTCGAAAGCAAGTTACCCTCGGCTAATAGCTCAAATTTAAACTTTGAGTTGTCTCTAGCATTGCTTGCGAAGCTAAATGAGAATGCACTTGTCAGCTGCTCAAAGAAGATAGAGATCGAAGTTATGCTTGAAGATTGTCTGCAAGAAGTTGACGTACCGATACCAATATATGAATTCCCCGTCAATGCAGTTGATGCTGGGTCGCAATAGCGGTTGTTGAACAAACTCGCGTTTATTCCATTATTTAACACAAATCTGAGACCATTTGCAGCAAATTGATTTGTCAGAATTTCTCCGTTAATAGGAGTCGCTATTCTCTCAAAATCCTCTTGATTAAGCTGTGCACCCGGACTAAATTGCCCAATCGTAATAATACCTGCATTCGCAAAAGATATTGGCGCCAGCAAGGAGCATGCAAATAGTAGCGGTACTACGCCACGTTTACAAAATAATCCATTTTTAAGTAAATTCATAAGTTTAAGATGCCTAAATTAATATTAGAAAGTATAGACCAGTTCAACTGCTGCTAACGTCCAGTTTTCTGTATCTTGGGTAACAAACCGAGGGATTGAAACCTGAGGAATCCAAGCTGAACTGTTCACTGTCTGTAATTTAGCGAAAGCTTGTAAACCTTCGAAAACAGTCCAGTTTAGCCCAACTTCTCTTGCGGCTGATGTTCTTGACTCTGTTACTAAGCTCCACTCTACAGGGCGTAGAAGACGATTACTATCATAACCGTCATTATATGACTCGTGAAGTCGTGTCCATTGGCCCGTGATCATCAAATCACTTTTAATGGCTAATTGAAATTCTGTGAAATAAGCATAGTGACTATATATAGAAGACTTTGCATTGGATTGTAAGTCAGTGTAATGACTGTAAAGATCAATATCACTCAATGACTTTGCTGCAATAACAAGTGTATTTGCCGATGATGAATCCAAGATATCGAAAGACTTAAATGAAGCAGGAATGCTTTGGGTTAATTGAAATGGGTTATTTTGTTGGAAAGCTAAATTATGAGGTACCCAATTAACATTGCTTAGCAATTTACTCATACGCAATTCAACTGCGTTAGTCGCAGTAGAAATGACAATTAGTATAAGTAGGTAAGCAAATTTCATTTTTAAGTTATTTACACTTGTGTTGTTTAAAAAACGATCTACATATTACCTTAGATAATGCCCCTTGAGTTCGAAAAGGGGTATTCTTGACTTGATTAAGATATAGAAAAAAATACCCTAATTTATGTCAATTCGATGCGTCGAAAGTTGAGGGTTATAGCTTGAGGATTCAAAGCCATGTCATGAATATATTGACGTGCAGGCCAGTTAGTTAACAGTTAGCGCTAAATTTAAAGCCAAAATGATAAGCGGACATTTGCGTCATTTTTACTGCATTAATGGATAAAACGTTAGTTGATTATTAGAATTTGATACTTGAATGAAAGTGCTCAAATATGCCAAGACTCTTTTTCTATGTATCAACTCGACAAGCTCGTTAATTGTTAAAAAAACAACACTCTCGATTTCCTCTTATTTGAGCACTCTCTTTCAATTCAAAATACTTGCAAGATAAATCAAATCAGCAAAATCCTTTATCGAAAAATTAAGGGTGGTTCCTTATTAATTGAGTACACACCAATTTCTAAAATTAACCACTGTTTAAAAATCAATCTCTTGAGCACTAAAACATCACCTTTTCGCTTGATTTTCTTGATCTCGCTGGATAAAGGTCTAACATCAATGTGTTGTAAATTTGACCTCTCAAGTATAATAATTCAGTTAGAAGAAAAGGATTTCTAAATTAATAAATCATTCTCCCAACATCGCCAACATAGAGAATCTGTTTTCTCGGCAAGCACGCTATTAGTGGGCTTGAATTTTGGTGCTCTCGGGGCCTTAACGAATTATTTTCTGAGCATACCGTTTTATGGTCACTTTTCACTGTACTTTGGTCAAATTTTCGTATTCCTTTGTCTAACAACAAGAGGCCTAAACGCAGGAATCATTTCATCAGTAGTATCAGCTACCGCTCTCGCGATTAATCTTAATGATCCCTTCTTATTTATCATTTTAGTGAGTGAAACCTTTACCGTTCATATGTTTCTAAGGAACGGCAAAGTACTGTTATTTTCAGACGCCATGTACTGGCTACTCGTTGGCATTCCCTTAGCAATGTTTTTGCTCGCGATTACTAGCGCTAACTCTACCGAGCTTCTTATTATTTCAGGTTTGACACTTAGCATTAACGGCATTTTTTGTGCTTCAGTGGCCGCCTTGGTTTATTCATTTATTCCTGTTCAAAGTGTTTATAGAAATTACCAAGTAAAACCACCAAAATTTGCGACCGTAATCTTTTCACTTTGTATGCTCACAATAACTTTACCAACCATCGCATTATCTTTGATTTTTACTTGGCAAAATACTACCCAAAAAGAAAAAGACATCGCTGAAATGCTTGCTGGACAGGGTGAGCAACTCATGTATATGAGTGAAACCTTTGTAGATAATCATATTTCAGCAGTAAAAACGCTTTCTGCGACGCTATCTAAATCTAGCTTTTCTGTGCCTGTTCAAAGCGTGTTAGATGCAACAGCTGAAAATCAACCCTTCTTCATAAGTATGTTGGTGTCGAATGAAGAAGGTGAAATAATGTATGCAACGCCAAAAAAATATGCACAGATGCTGGGCGCGCAAAAGCAACATTACTTGCATACTCGTCGTTACTTCCAAGACGCTAAAAGTACATTACAAGCACAATTATCAGAGGCTATAGCCGGCGTTGGTTTTGGCAATGATCCCCTAATTACTGTTTCGGCCCCTATTGTATTTGGTGGCGATTTTTATGGAATTTCACAAGGCGCAATCAGGCTTTCAACCTTTTCGACGTTTAAGAAGATGCATATAGACGACAATGGTTTTCAGCAATATGTCATTACAGATAGAAACAATAAAGTCATTATCTCATCGCCAAGTTTGGAACTACCAACACTTTCTCAATTTGACTACATCCCCAGCACAACGCCCTTGATACATGAGATACCAGTCCTATCGTTACGTAATGACAAGTACCTATATTACCAAACAACAACAGAACATGATTGGACGATAACCGTTTTAGCACCGCCTACAATTGTCACTCAAATTATATCGAAAAACTTTTATATTTTGGCCGCAGGTTTGCTATTTACTCTAGTTGTATTCTCGGCCATAGCCAACTTATTAAGTAAACGAATAACCTTACCTCTAGTTCGCTTAGCAGAGCATTTTAGTGACAATAACTTTCCGGAAGATATCGCTAAAGAAGCTATTATTAGTGATGAGATGGTGAAAGTCACAGATAAGCTAATTAACTCTCGACATTTAATGTTGAATTTTCAACAACAGCTGACTCAGCAAGTTGAAGACAAAACGAAGCAATTAAAGGCTCTCAATCAACAGTTGTACAACTTAGCTCAAAAAGACGGTCTAACTTCATTGCTCAACCGTTCTGGATTTGATGATCTTGCAAACTCAACTTTCCGCAACTGTGTAAGAAATCATATTCCAATGTCGATGGTATTAATTGATATTGATGACTTCAAACAAATTAACGATTCATATGGCCACCCTTTCGGAGATAAATGCATTGTCTCTATTGCGAAAACTCTGAATAAATTTTGTAAACGTAATACCGACTTGCTCGGCCGCTATGGCGGAGAAGAGTTTATTATTTTATTAAGCGGTGGAGTGATAGAAGAGCACCATGAATTAACCCAGCGTATTCATAAAGCGGTTAAAGCAACACAAATAAGAAACGATGATGTGATCATAAAAATGACAATCAGTGTTGGTGTAAGCAGCTTAAGTAGTAACTTCGGAATGAGTTTCGAGGGCTTAATCAAGTCTGCTGATGAGCAGCTTTATAAAAGCAAACGCACCGGTAAAAATAAAATATCTATCTACATTCAATAACAATTTTCAAACGACTTAATTCACTTAAATTTTTATCGTGTATATTTTTTAGAACCTAGACATTCAAGTTGAATAGGGCTAGTGTTGTAATTTAAATCGATTAAAAATCAACCTCTGTTTATATGCCGCAAAAAATGGCTAAACGCCCCAATTACGATATATTGCAAGGACTGCTGCTTGGTGTTTTGGCGGCTCTAGCTAACTCGTTTCTATCAATTCCTATTTACGGAGCCCTCACCCTTTCTTGGGGCATGGGACTATGCATTTATGTGCTAATCAGTTTTGGGGGCCGAGCAGCATTAATAACACTTATTATCACCCTCGCATCAATGTATGCAACAGGGCACTCTATTTTGAGTACTGGCGTTCATGTAGCTGAATTTTTTATCATTGCTCTACTTATTCACAAACGATTTTTCGTAATTATAGCTTCCCTTTCTTTTTGGTTAATTATTGGTGGACCTTTTTATTGGCTCTTCTTAACAATGGCTCCTTCTAGTGGAAGTGGTCAAGAATTCAGTTTTATTTTTGCGTCAATGCAAGGTTTAAATGGCCTATTTAATGGTTCATTGGCAGCTATGCTGTATTTACTCACTCCTACAAAATGGCTTTCAGACGATAGTAGCTCTGCAAATAGAAGCTTATCCTCGAATATTTTCGCACTTAGCGCGCTCACACTGATCTTGCCCTTGGTGACCATTTCATTAGTGTTAGCAAGTACCGCAAGTGAACGAAACGAAGAACAGCTAATGAAAATACTTCGCTCTCAAACCAACACCGTTAGCTTAACGACTGAGCGTTTTATTGATGAGCATTTTACATTGGTCAAGCAACTGGCGAGAGCTTTATCCAGAGTCAGTGATGAGGATGCACGAAAAAACTTACTGCTTGACGCTCAAATGGATTATCCAGACTTCTTTAACCTGACCTACATACAAGAAGATGGTTACACATCTTTTTTTGCACCCAGAAGATTTAATGACGACTTGGAAAACCTGCCGAGAAACCTTCGCTATGTAAATGACCGCGCTTACTTTAAACATGCACGCGATACTAAAACGCCCTTCATCTCTGGTGTGATGATGAGTAGAGGTATGATTTCCGCGCCTATGATTGCTCTATCTAGCCCAATACTTATAGACGGTAACTTCCAAGGTGTATTATTGGGAGCAATGAATTTACAATTTATTGCAAACCTTCAAGAACGGATGGAATCAACGCTTAATTCAGATTACTTAATAATTACAGACGCGGAAGACAAGGTTATCTATGCTTCGCCATCGACAGGACTGCAAAGCCTTTCAAAATTTAATTTAACAGTTACCGAGAGTAAATTTTCCCCCGGTTTCCCTATGTTAAGCATCGAAGGCAGAGGTCATCCATACAACATGGCTACCAACAGTTTCGCTTGGAAAATCTACGTCATAAAACACCCTGATGAACTTGTTGAACTATTCAGTCATCACCTTTTAGTACTGACAATGACGGTTGTATTGATAATACTTTTATTCCTATTGATTGCGCATAAGCTCGCAAAAAGAATAACCTCTCCACTCGTAAAATTATTAGGCAATAATTCAGATAACTACATTGCTAACTTTGAAAATGAACTCAGTGCAACTTCAAGCCAAGAGATCAATGAAGTTGCTTCAAAATTACGTAAATCGCATAATTTATTACGCGACTTCGAAGATCAATTGCAACAGCAAGTATCAGAGAAAACAACACAGCTTGAACAAATGAACCTGCAGCTTGCAGCCCAAGCAAGAGAAGATGGCCTAACACATTTACTAAATCGAAATGGTTTTGACGAAATCGCTTACAATGCAATCAAAACAAATCAAAGGCTTCAGCAACCCATTAGCCTAGCACTTATCGACATTGACCACTTCAAGCTGATCAATGATAGTTACGGACATATAGTGGGTGATGAATGCCTAAAGGCTTTCTCAGCTTTAATGCAGGACAATTGTAAAAGAGAAACCGATATTATTGGTCGTTACGGTGGTGAAGAGTTTGTCATATTAATGTCCAGTAAAGACGTGAGAGCGCATCATCAACTCATACATAATATTCATATACAAACGCAGAATATGAGAATAGAAGTTAAAGATCTTAAGGTGCCCATTAGATTAACCGTTAGCATTGGTGTTTGCAGCTTGTTAGGAAATAGCCAACTGAGCCTCCATGAAATCATCAATATTGCCGACGAAGAGCTGTATAAATGCAAAAATAATGGCCGAAATCAGCTGTCGATTGTCACCATTGATCCCGAATAAGCCCTTTTCCTCAAAGTAGTCCGTTAATTTAGGCTTTATTTGTTTCGGCACAAGAGTCTAGTTCGTATATACTTAGCGTTTTAGTCTCAATAAAACTGGGTTATGCGCGCTTTATTTCATTTTCTTAATGGCTGTATTTCGGCTCTGGGTTATCTGATTAACACCCTATTCTGGGTTCTCCCTATCGTTTTTTTATCTTTACTAAAGGTAATACCTATTAAGCCATGGCAAAAAATTGTCTCATTTCCGTTGGATGGATGTGCAAGTGCGTGGATTAGTATTAATAACTTAAATCAAAATATATTCTCCAGAACCAAATTTGTAACGCAAGGTGGTGCGGGCTTAAGCAACAAAGAATGGTATTTAGTTATTTCGAATCATCAATCTTGGGTTGATATATTAGTCTTGCAACGAGTACTCAATCACAAAATTCCATTTTTAAAATTCTTCCTAAAGAAAGAGCTCATTTGGGTGCCATTTCTTGGCATAGCATGGTGGGCACTCGACTTTCCTTTCATGCGCAGATATAGCAAGACATTTTTGAAAAAGCACCCGCATTTAAAAGGCAAGGATCTTGAAACAACTAGAAAAGCTTGTGAGAAATTCCAGTTCAAACCAGTGAGCGTCATGAACTTCATCGAGGGCACTCGCTTTACAAAACAAAAATGGCAACAGTCTGGGCAAATGTATTCCAAACTTCTACCACCAAAAGCCGGCGGTATCGCATTTGTATTAAGTGCTATGGGAAAGCAACTAACCAAACTTGTTGATGTAACTATTCACTATCCTGAAGGAACCCCCTCCTATTGGGATTTTGTGACAGGCAAAGTGTCCAAGATAAATGTCAGTATAAGAACCATTTTGATTGACGATTTATTCAAAAATGGCGTATTTTCTCCGACTTATTTCGACGACCCAAACCAAAGAGAAGCGTTTCAACAGTGGTTAAACCAATTGTGGAATGAAAAGAACATTCAGCTTGAGCTGATGGAGCAAAGCAGTAAATGAAGTCTATAAAATCATATATAATATTACCCATCCATTTTATATTACAGATGAGCAATTTGGCCCTGTGGGGAGGACTGATATTTTGTTTCGGCCTAGTTCGCTTTATTATTCCAATAAAACTTATCAGCCGTGCTCTTCTAAAATTAATGCACTTCCTTTATTTCACCTACAGTATTTTTGCAGTTGCGATGATCAAGTTCTTCAATAAAGTAAATGTTGAAATGAGAGTAGATGAAGCGCTGAGCAAAGAAAAGTGGTATCTGATCATCGCAAACCATATCAGTTATTTAGATATTGCCTTACTCATCCGATTTTGCGCAGAACATACCTCGCCTCCTAAGTTTTTCCTTAAGAAAGAACTCATTTGGTTACCTTTTGTGGGCATCGCCGCATGGGCACTAGATATGCCATTTATGCGTCGTTATTCGCAAGCATTTATTGAGAAACACCCGCATTTAAAAGGCAAAGATATTGAGACAACGCGCCAATCTTGTGCAAAATTCATCGATAGTCCAACCTCTGTCATTAATTTTGTGGAGGGAACACGTTTTACGCCTATCAAAGCGCAAGAGCGAAAAAGTCCGTTTGCGCACCTGCTTCGCCCCAAGGCTGGAGGTATTGCGTTCACGTTAGCCTCTATGGGCGAACAGTTTAGTAATGTCTTAGATGTTACCATCGCTTACCCTGAAAATTCAGGCCATCCTATGATGGATATGTTAAGTGGGGAGATGTCGCATATTGTCATCGACGTGTGTGTGCTGCCAGTGTCTGAAGAAATCATTGGCGATTATTTTGAAAACCCTAGCTTTCGAGAAAACTTCCAAGTGTGGTTGAATAGACTTTGGGAAAGCAAAGATGAACGGATGAAAGAATGGATGAAGGGATTAAAGGCACAATAATATGAGTTATTTAATGATGTTTTATTCAGCGTTTTTTTCAACGAGCGTATCTGCTTCAGAGACTGCTGCTACTGCCAATCCAATGCGCAGCCAAGTTGTTGCCGATCTTGTAGAGTTCTTAATTGAAGCCGGTCAATATCTAGGTATGAAGCTAGAGCAAGGCAGTATGTCCTACCAGTTATTTGCCTTGGGCAGTATTTTCTTAGTTGCTTTCGCCTCTTTTATTCTCGCTAAACTGATTTTACATTTCAAAGTCTTGAGGCTTGTTTCTAGGTCGAATAATACTTGGGACGACTGTTTGATGGAAGCTGGCGTTTTTAGGCGTATCGCCAGAATTGTCCCAGGGATCGTTGTTTACACAACCTACAGTTTATTCTTTGAGCCTGAAGATAAGCTCTACTCCTTGTTGGCGAACTTCAGCGCAATCTATCTACTATTTACTGCATGGCGAACCTTGAGTGGCTCATTAACAGCAATTGAAAATATTTACAGTCGAAGCCTACTCGCAAAAAAAGCCCCTATAACTGGCTTTATTCAAGTCACAAAGTTGCTACTTACCCTTGTTTTAATATTCTTGCTGCTATCACTACTATTAGGCAAAAGTCCTATTTATTTACTGTCGGGCTTAACCGCAATCGCAGCAGTATTATTATTGATATTCAGAGATACTATTTTAGGTTTTGTGGCTGGCATTCAAATAGCAGCAAACAGAATGTTCAACACCGGCGATTGGATTGCCATGCCGAAGTATGAAGTGGATGGTGAAATACTCGAAATTGGTCTGAACGTTGTGAAAGTACAAAATTGGGACAAGACCATTTCGACACTGCCAACCTATTCACTGACTACTGATGCGGTAAAGAACTGGCGTGGTATGACGGAGTCAGGTGGACGAAGAATTAAACGATCCGTTTATCTCGACATCCATTCAGTCTCGTTTGCAGATGCCGAACTACTTGAAGAATGGGAAGGTATGAAGCTCTTGAATCAGTACTTGAAAGACAAAAAACAAGAGCTAGTTGAAGATAGAAAACTGAAAGAAATTGAAGAAACAGATATCCTCAATTGTCGACGCTTAACCAATCTCGGCACGTTTAGAGCCTACCTTACGTCTTATTTGAAAAAGCATGAAATGATTAACCAAGATCTAACGTGCATGGTTCGTCAATTAAAGCCTACTGAAATTGGTATTCCTTTAGAAATTTATTGCTTTAGTAAAGAGAAAAACTGGGTGGCATATGAACAGATTCAAGCTGACATTTTTGATCACGTGCTAGCAATACTGCCTGTATTCAAATTGCGAGCTTATCAGCGGGTATCTAGCCATAATGAACAGGCACAAAAAAACGCGCAGTAGCGCGTTTTTCTTATTAATAGCAATTGCTGTATTAGCTTTTACTATTAATCTAACTATGGTGAATAAGACGTTTAATCTTTGACAAAAATCTTAGGAAGCAGCATAAGCTAACAAGAACGTTAACGTTAAGCCAGTTACACCCATATATCCATATTCAATTTTTTCGCGCATTCCTTCCGCACCTGATTTTCCGGTCAAGAATGCCATAACGATACAGGTTAATCCTAAAACCAGTGCTACCACTGTTGCACCAAATAAAAAGCCGCTAAGTATACCGTTCATAATATTCCTAAAGTGAATGCAGAAAACGGCGGTATTATGCACTAATCTGAAAAAATGTTACATGCCTGACTTAAATATTTTTATTGAACTTGATCTTGGTCAATATGCCTAACTCTTAGGTAAATTTCCTAATACAATAATGTTGTTTTATTAGATTTTGCTCGTGAATAAGTTTAACCATATGAATTATAAAGAAATATATAATCGGGAACAGACTTTGCAAAGACACGTACAAACACTACACTACTGACATCACCAAAAGGATTATCAGAAATGAAAAAACTACTCATCACAACAATAGGTCTTTGCGCAATATCCACCTTTAATGTCAATGCCGGTCAAGATCATTCAGATCGTTGCGATATTAATCTTAATGGTGAATTAAATTTTGCTGACAACACGCTAACAATAACAACTAGAGCAGACGAGCAGGTTAAAATTACTAACTCTTATGTTGTTTATCTAGATGGTGAAAAACTTTCGCTATCGAATGAAGAAACGAAATATGTCAAAGACTATTATGACAGCATACAACAAAGCATCCCTCAAGTAATGACAGTTGCCTCTGAAGGCATGAAGCTGGCAAACTATGCTGTGACTGAGGTGCTAAGAGGGTTTCTTGGCGCAGATAGCAGAGTCGCTTTACAGTTGGAAACGAAACTAAATGGTTTATACAGCCAACTTCAGGAACATGTGTATCAAAATCCTGAATCTCTTACTTTCGATACAGCCACTTTAGAAAGGGACCTTGGACTTGGCGCTGACTTTGAAGAGGAAGTCGATCTTATCGTTTCTGAAGCTATGGAAAACGCGATGGGCGAGTTTCTAGTTCAAATGGGTAGAAGCATGATGAACGGCGAAGGTTCAATGGAGTCATTTGAAGAGCGCATGAATAAAATGGGCGATGAAATTGAAAGCAAAGTAGAGAGCCAAACCAAAGGGATTGAGAAAGAAGCTGAAAAACTTTGTGAAATGCTAACGATTGTTGATGACTCGGAAAACAAAGTTCAACAAATTAAGGGCCTTGAGAATGTAGATCTCGTTGCCAAAGGCAAAAATGCATAGATACTTTATTATTGGGCTAGGCTGGTTAGGCAGCCCACTTGCAAAAACGCTTCTTAGTGCCGGACATATTGTTTCCGGCACAACACGCGATTCAGATAAAGCCACCCAGTTAAAACAATCTGGTATCGACACCTACTTATTTGATCTTTATGACCAAGACGCACCATCAACAATCGGTGATGCATTAGAGGGTGCTTATCTAGTTATCAATATTCCTCCAGGTAGAAAAAACTTTTCTCCCGATGCATTTATTAAACAAATGAAGACCTTGTTCGATTTTGCCTGCAGTCATATGGTAAAACATATTTGTTTTGTCAGCACTACGTCGGTATTTGGTGAAATGAAAGGCAGAATAGGTAATGAGACAGAACTCTCACCCAATACAGCGTCAGGAAATGCGCATGTAGAGCTAGAAATCTATTTGAAGGACTTGGCCAAAGCGCATGATATTAGCGCTTCAGTGTTGCACCTAGCGGGCCTAGTTGGTGAAGACAGACACCCAATTAATACATTGTCTGGAAAAACGAATATTGCCTTAGGGAAAAACCCCGTTAATCTTATTCATCAGCATGATGTTGTTCAGGCAATTATTACTATTTTGAGTTTTGCTCAGAAACACAATGGAGATCCGCAGCACACAGATCCGCGCGATTCAAAATTGAGCTCGGAACAATTGGGCCCGACGCAATTACGCTCTGCAAAATCACCTAGTACACAACAAAAGCTCAATGAGAGCGCTTTAGTGGACTCAAGCAAATCCCTCTTCACCGAAAACTTCTTTTCCGCAAACTTATGCAGTGCTGAGCATCCTTCGAGAGAAGACTATTATACTTGGTGCGCTAAACAGAAAAACCTACCGCTTCCCGAATTTACAACTGACGATAGAACAGTTGTCGATGGCAAATGGATTGATGCTAAAGAAACCGTTGAGCTCTTGGGAATACGACTGAAGTACCCTAGTCCCTACGATATGCTGCCTTGAACCGTTATAAAAGTTTTTAGTCACCCATAAAAAAGCCCTCACAAAGAGGGCTTTCATATAAATTTATAGCTTACTCTGACTTCAATGAAGCTTTAAAACAACTCTGCCATTAAAGAGAAACCAAAGTATTTAACAGCCACTGTATTGATAAAGATGCCCAGCAAAATTACTGGAATAAAGGTACCAACAGAAACGTTAACGTAACGCTCGAACAAACTCTTTTTAAACTGAGGAGCGCCTTTATCTAGTTCTTCGTTGAACTTGTGTTTCTTCCAGCGATACATTACGAAGATACAAATCAAGAAGCCATTTAACGGTAGAATTGTGTCGTAAAATACGTCATAGATCACCTGAAAGAATGAGTTTTCAATACCCGCGTAAGTAATAAAGTTCGTAAAGAACTCGGAATGACCAAACGATAATGCACACATTACAGAAAAGATAACTAATAAAGCTCCACATAGCAGTAGCGAAGGTTTACGTTCCATCCCTTTTTCACTCATCAAGGAAGCCACTGGCACTTCAAAAATAGATACCAAAGAGGTAATCGCAGCGAAGAAAACTAATAGGAAGAATATGCTAGCAACAATACTCGCACCGATATAGCCAATGCTCGTTTGCAATTCCAAAAATATTTGCGGTAAGAACGAGAAGATCATACTCACCGACGATTCACTCAATTCTTCTGGATTGATTTCTGGATTAAACGAAAAGATAGCGGGAAGTATCATCAGACCAGCAGTAAAGGCAACAGCCGTATCGGTTAAGGCAACTAACTTTGCTGAACTAGGCACATCTGCTTTGCTATCAATGTAGCTACCATAGGTGATCATAATCCCCATGCCCAATGACAAGGAAAAGAAAGCTTGTGACAGTGCGCCGTTGACCACAGTAGCATCAATCTTAGAGAAATCGGGAACTAGGTAAAACTCAACACCAGCCATCGCGTTATCGCGAGTCAACACAAACAAGACGAGCACTACTAACATTGCAAACAAAGCAGGCATTAAAATTTTCGCTGCTTTTTCTATGCCTTGTTTAACGCCCCCTTGCAGAATTAAGTAAACGACTAAAAGCACACCAACCATATAGGCAAAGATGCTATTACCGCCAATAAAGTCACCAAAAGTGCTGGCTTCAGCAAGAACATCTAGATTACCAATGACAGACTGCACGAGGTATCCGAATATCCAAATAGTGATGACCAAGTAAAATACTGCGATCATGAAAGGCGTAATAACTGACAACCAGCCTGCTGCCTGCCAAAACCGTGAGCGGTTTGACAAAGATGCGTAAGCTCCCAGTGGATCTTTTTGACTGTTTCGCCCCACCGACATTTCTGCCAGCATAACGGGAAGACAAATGAACACCACGAAAATGGCGTACATCAATAAGAAAGCGCCACCACCATTTTTAGCCGCGCCAACAGGAAAACCTACGAGGTTACCAATACCTACCGCTGAACCAGCAGCAGCTAGAATAAAACCGAGTTTTGAGCCAAATTGCTCCCTTGAACCACTCATCAATAATCCTTCTTATTATTTTTGTTTTTATGATGTTGATAGTGTGATGTTAACAGTCTCTTAACAAAAAGTCTTGAGCTTAACGCAATAAAAAAAGCGGTGTAAACCGCTTTCTACAAACAAGATAAATACCCTATTTACCGTTACCACGCAATAGTTTTACCGCCCCAATCTAAATAGTAGGGGCTTTTCTCTGGATCTAATTGTGTACAAATAGATAAGAGCTGATTAACCGTAAACTCAGGCGTAAATAGCTTCTCTGGTTTTACATTCGCTTGAAAGGGTTTAGAGAGCCCCGTATCAACGGTGCCAGGGTGATAACACATTAAGCTCGTATTCGGCTTTCTGCGTTGATATTCAATAGCCGCAGTCTTCACCAACATGTTTAACGCCGCCTTAGATGCCCGATATCCGTACCAACCACCCAAGCCATTTTCACTTATGCTACCTACTCGCGCGCTAAAGAAGACGATACTCGCACCTTTCTTATCTACAATATCGACCAAGTTTTGCAACCATATTGCGGGTAGTATGCTGTTAATTCGAAAGTATTCGCTTAGTTGTTGTTCATGGATATCTTCTAAACGCTTTTCCGGTTTCAAACCGATCGTGTTCTCCTCAGCATTTGAGGACGCCTGCTGATGCAATATGCCTGTTGCACATATCACTAAACTGAGTTGAACACCCTGCTTCTTCAAATCCTTAGTAAAGGCCTTAACTGCAGTCTCATTCGACGTATCCATAGCTTGGTGAACGACCTTGGAGTTACCCTCCACAGAAAAAGCAGCATCACTTCGTGACAAGGTGAAAACTGTATGAAAGCGTTGTTGTGCGCATACTTGCTTGACGATTTCTTGTCCGATACCGCCATTGGCGCCGATGATCAGTGCGTATTTTTTGTCGTTATCTGAATCTTGCATATCCTAATTGTACTCCTTTAATTGCGTGTGCCCTTATGTATTGACAGGAATCGTTTCGCGGTGGCGTATTTAATTACTTCAAATTGCAGCGGTTTGTTTCACAGCGCTCTTTGCCAGTTAGCCAGTAAGATATTTTATATCTATGTTTTGCGAAGAGAAGATAGACCTTATCGGCAAACCATCGAATAACCGGCCAACGCAACGGTGCATATAGCCAAGTAACGCCAACTCGACTCCACGCTTGATGAGTGACATCAAGACCTGTAATTATCGTTCCATCCTCCAACTGAGCATGAATACGGGCATTTAAGTCCTCAATATTCAAATGCGGATAGCGTTGTGAGAAATCCGGTAAAGAGATGTCTTCGAATAATATTCGTTGCTCTTTATCTCGCTTTTTGAGGTGCTTAACTTCTTTCTCGCACAAAGGGCAAAGGCCGTCGTAAAAGAGAATAAATGACATATTTTCGCCTTAGATGTTTGTCTATAAAACTAGTACGTGAATTATTTAGGAAAAGATGACTTGAATTTTAGTCTATTTAGTCGCACGTTATGTATCTATTCATAATTAAGTGATAAATCGGGAAAATAATGAGTTCGCAAACAATTACCTTAGGTGGAGGATGTTTCTGGTGTTTAGAAACAGCATTTAATACAGTTGAAGGTGTTATTTCAGCCGTTTCGGGTTATTCAAATGGACATGCTCATGACCCAAGTTATGAGGACGTCTGTACTGGGAATACGGGACATACTGAAGTTGTCCAAGTGACCTTCGATACCAATAAGTTATCCCTTCGAGAAGTGCTGGAGATATTCTTCGCACTGCACAACCCTACACAATTGAATCGCCAAGGTGATGATGTAGGCACTCAGTATCGAAGCGGTGTTTACTATCACAGCGATGAACAAAAGCAGGCAGCAGAAGAGATTATCAAAGAAATCGTCGATACTGAGATTTGGCCTGACCCAGTGGTGACCGAAGTAGTCGCGCTTGATAATTATTTTCAGGCGGAAGATTATCATCAAGATTATTTCGCCAATAACCCACAAAACCGCTACTGCAATATGGTTGTTGCACCGAAACTTGCGAAGTTCAAGAAGACTTTTGTGAGTAAGTTGAAAACTAGTTAGATTGCGTTCAAAACTGCATGTTTTACTCAAATTACGACAAACATTATAGTGAAGCTTAAGTTTAAAATTATTAGTGTTGAATCAAAAAGCAGGTGATTCTTCTATTTTAAACTGACAGCTTCACGCGCTAAATCCACCGTGAACGATTTATCATCTCTTTCTAGCATTAAACTAAGGGGGCTAGTCTCACACCCTCGAATTACTTTTATGACTTCAACCAAACTCATCGACTGAACATAGATGAAACTGTCTGTTTTATTGGGAGAAATAGCAATGACTTTATCCCCAACATTAATACTGCCTTCCTTATCAACCGGACCACCTGCAACAATTTCGCTAATTATAAAAGTATCATCGAGTTGTTGGATAGATGCCCCAATCCCCTCTTTATTCAAATCGAAAAGAACACCTTTGTACATAATTTCTTTTTTTTCACAGCTGCTATCTTTATTATTTTCTAGTGAAGAGCAAGCGCTCAGGACTAGAACGAAAAAGATTATATTGAAAGGCCGAAATGACACGTTTAATAAGTATTTCAATTTATATATTTACTCAAGCTAAACAATTACTCAAACCAAGCCTTATCAATTTTCATCTTGAACAACAACGGCGCCATTTTTTGATATTTGTGTTGGTCGGCCGGACATACAATATTTTTATGATAATTGGCTTTCCATGGGTCGTTTACCATCCACAGCTCATCAGCAACAACCGCAAGCCCCTCAATAGAAGAATTATCCATCAAATGTTTGTCGGCGCATTCTGGCTCTGACTCTTTGTCGTTTTGACTCGTGTCTGAAGGAGCGAAAAAGTCGAACTTAATTCGTTTTGTTGGCTTTTTCTTTGCCAAGTCTACAACCCATAGCTCATTATCGTTGCGCGCAGCGGCTAGCAAGTAGCCTTCACTTTCAGAGCTTGGGTAAACCACATCCATACCATTTATAGGATGATTACCCTGTTCAAACGTTGGCAAAAGTAATTCGCTATCCTGCACTTTGGCAAAACCCGACTCTTGCCAGAAGTCACTTCCCAATTTCAACTCAAAAACTCTTGGCTGCTTTTTTGAGTCTCTTTCTAAGCCTAATAACAAACGGTTGTCGCGAGTAATAGATAAACCCTCAATCCCATCATTTGGAAAGTCACCTACTTCAGCAGAACTTGGAAACTGAATGGGTCGCACATGTGTGAGCGCCAAGCTCTCTCCTTGAAGTTGTAAGCGCACAACTAATGTGGGGTAGAACGTAGAACCTGACTCTGCATATTGTTGCTGACAAGTCTCACTTAGCTGCTCATTCCTGCTAGCATCTTCAGTGACAAAAACCCAAGCATTATCTTCTCCAGGGAGTGGCGCTAAGGCCTCATAATCGGGCTTGTTTGACAAATAAGTAAAGAAACACGAGTTCTTAACAGCTTCACTATAGTCATTTATTGCATATTTTTTGACAACTTTGCTATCACCCATCGAAATTTGATGTAGCCTTAAAATTTGGCTCTCGTGGGCACTTGCATCAGACACCGTATATAAAAAACCATTGGAATACTTTAGACCAGATGTTTGCGGGTTCAACATTACATCGCCATCAAGGTCAATTATCCATGTCCCAAGTACTTCATTTTTTTCAGACTTGGGCTCGGGATTAATAGGCATCGGAGCGCCTTGTTCTTGGGTGCAAGCAACACAGAACGTTACAATTAACGATGCAACAACTATCGCCTTAAGCTTTTTCATTCGATATCCTGATATCCATTAATGTAGCTGTATGTAATTCAAAACTGTCAGAGTATACATGCTGAAGAAAAAATTATTTAGCATAATTTTTGAAGTATAAAGTGATAGTATATTTTCTAAGCTTCAGGTTTTAACATCAACTTATAACGCATTCTAAACGGCAAAAAACGCAAGGAATATAGAGTAAATTGACTGAATCATTACCAACACTCATTGCAGGTCCAATATTACGTCACACTGATAGTCAACGCATAGTTTGGTGGCTGATCACATCAGTTGCAGTTGATATAAAACCGATGTTAGCCGATGCTGAAAACGAAGCTTTAGATTTGCAAAATACGAAAACAAATCAGGAAACGTTTTGTGTTGGTCAAAATGCATTTATTCAATTAATTACGCTTGAAGCAAGCAATGAACAAAACCTGCTTGAATCAGGTATTTTGTATCATTATGATTTGTTAGCTCATTCACAAAATACTTCTAGCGATAAAGACGAATACAATACTGAAAAAAGCATTCTAGAACGTACACTCGGCCTAACATACGAAGGCTATTCTCGCCCCAACTTTCGCTTTAATCATAATTTAACGAAGGTTACGCACGGATCTTGCCGCAAGCCACACTTTCATGGCGAAGATGCGCTCCCACAACTTGATCAAATAGTGGCAAATGAGTTAGCGAATGAGTTGGCTGATGCTCATTCTGGAACTAATAAAAGCAATTTGAGTCCGCAACGCCCAGATATCATGCTAATGACTGGCGATCAGGTGTATTTAGATGATGTGGCTGGACCTATGTTACATGCCATTCATCAAGTAATTAACATGCTGGGTCTGCACAATGAACTTTTTGAAGGTGCTACTGTAGATGATTTAACGGCACTCATAGCTCATGAAGATGGCTTTTACAGACGCGAGCATTTGTTGCCGGAAATTAAGGCCAATGACAAGTTAGCAAAAGCATTCTTTGCCGCCAAAAGTAAGCCTGTTTTCACCTCAGTAAACGCGAAAAATCACCTTATCGCGTTGAGTGAAATGCTAGCAATGTACATGCTTTGCTGGTCTCCTGCTCTATGGAAGTTCGTGAATTTAGACAAACCTGATCTGGATGAAGCGAATCGCGAAGTGTATGCAAAGGAAAAACACGCTATAGAAAACTTCCAGAAAGGCTTAGGTAAAGTACAACGAGCTTTAGCCCATGTACCATGCTATATGATGTTTGATGATCACGACGTGACGGATGATTGGAATCTAACCAGAGGATGGGAGGAGCAAGTATATGGTCACCCGTTCTCAAAGCGTGTCGTTGGTAATGCAATGGCCGCATATTTTTTATGTCAGAGCTGTGGCAATCCGAGAGAAAAACTTGGCGACCTTTTTGAGGAATTCAGCCAAGTATTCTCTCCGAACGACTTAGTTACAAAAGCAGACTTAGCTAGCTCGAAAGCGATTAGTGATATCTCACATAAAGAATTAATAAATACCTTGTTTGATTTTGATCAGTGGCACTATAACATCGCGACGCAACCACCTGTGCATGTTCTCGATACTCGAACTCAACGTTGGCGCTCCGAGTCCTCTTTAAATAAGCCCTCTGGCTTGATGGACTGGGAAGCTTTGTGTGAATTACAACAGTCGATTATAGGAAAAGAGTCCGTAATTATGGTTTCTGCAGCACCCGTTTATGGTGTGAAATTTATTGAAACTGTACAAAGAATATTCACAATTTTTGGCGGTGCATTAGTCGTAGATGCCGAGAACTGGATGGCGCATCGAGGCACTGCGAGCGTTATGCTGAATATCTTTAGACATATCAAAACACCGCCCAATTTCATTATTCTATCAGGCGATGTTCACTATTCATTCGTTTACGATGTTAGCTTACGCTTTCGCCGCAACAGCCCTCACATTACGCAATTTACAAGCAGTGGATTACATAACGAATTCCCCGATGGTCTATTACGATGGTTTGATCGTTTAAACCGTTGGTTCTATGGGCATCGTTCACCGCTAAACTGGTTAACCAAGCGTCGTAATATGTCAGTGAGGCAAAGAGAACCGAGCGGCCAAAGTGGTACTTTAGTAAATAAGAGCAATATTGGCCTACTTACTTTGAATGACAATGCAACTCAGGTAGACTGCGCGCTAATATGCAGCGATGGCAGCAATGTCAGTTTTTCAAAACCCAAGTCGCTTTTAAAGGCAGAAGCAAAAGCGAGCGCTAAGGCAGAGCAATAGTAATGAATTCCGCTACAAAACAGATTGCCATTTTTTATGGCTCCACCACTTGTTATACCGAAATGGCGAGCGAGAAAATCCAAGCCGAATTAGAATCTATTACTTCTGAAAAAGGGATCCAAGCCGAGATAAGCATGTTTGATATTAAGGAACATGCCTTAGAGAAATCCACACAATACGACCTCATTATTTATGGCATATCTACATGGGATTTTGGCGAGCTTCAAGAAGACTGGGAATCAACTTGGGAAGATATTAAAGCGCTAGAATTGGAAGGTAAAACCGTTGCTCTATTCGGGCTTGGCGATCAATTAGGTTACGCTGATTGGTTTCAGGACGCCTTAGGCATGCTGCACGACGAACTTATTATACTAGGTTGTGACATCATCGGTTATTGGCCTAATCAAGGCTATAAATTCACCGAGTCAAAAGCCTTAAGCGACGATGGTGAATTTTTTGTTGGTTTGTCTTTAGATGACGAAAACCAGTACGACCTAACGGAAACTCGTATCCACGAGTGGTGTTCACAAATATTAGAAGAATGGACTACGGATCTATAGCATTCACCATTCTTTGAAAGCACCTCATTAGTCGTCCCTTTAAAACTCGCGTCACTTCGACAAATGTCGCTACTTCAACACTCGTCGTTACTTCAACACTCGCCGTTACTTCGACACTCGCCGTTACTTCGACACACGTCGTCCCTTCGAAGGAAGGGACCTCCAACTATCAAACTATCCCTGGTGTTCCGGATTAAGGATCCTAACTTCACGTTGAGGGAATGGTATTTCAATGCCATTCTCTTTCAGCGTTTCAAGGATAGTTAACATCAAATCACCGCCAACACGATTTTTACCGTCATCTACACCTACCATCCAAAACTCGACGAACATGTTAATACCCGAGTCGCCAAAGCTATCTATTTCACAATCAGGGCGCTCTTCCAAGGGCACTTCATCACCACTAATTACTTGCGGGTGCTCGCTAACAGCCACTTTAATAAACTCCACCATACTACGCACATCAGTGGCGTAAGGAACCGAAAAATCAACACGGTAGCGTTGCTTTGGATCTTTGTGCGTCCAGTTAACCAAAAAGTCAGAAATGAACTTTTCGTTTGGCACTAGAATATCTTTACCATCATAAGTCTCAAGCACGGCATAGCGCATTTTAAACTCACGAACGAAGCCTTTTTGTCCGTCGCCCAACTCTACAAAATCCCCTACGGTTAACGAGCGATCTAAAAGAATAATGATGCCTGAAATGAAGTTAGAGGCAATTGATTGCAAACCTAAACCAATACCCACGCCTACAGCACCGCCAAATACGGCTAACGTTGTAAGGTTAATACCCATCACATTCAGTAAAAGAAGGACGATAATGCAGAACAAGGTCACTTCAAATAGCTTAGAAAAGACTTCCTTTGTTGGAATATCTAAACTCTCCTGACGTTTAATGACAGCTTTACCGAAGCTGCTTGAAACACGTCCAAGCCAAAATAGGAAGCCACCGAACACTAGCACTCTGGCAACACCATAAACTGAGACATTTACGTTACCAACGCTGATTGATATCTCTTCCAGTATTTTAATAATGCCAGGCAACACGCCAATCAAATGTAAAAACAAAATAGGCAAACCTATCCATTTGAATAGAGTCGCTGCGTACGTATTGGTTACAAATGCACGAATGATTGAGCTGAAGAAGATAAGAATAGCAATCGACAACGCGACCTGAATTACCCATGGTGAGTACTCTAGGTTCTCGCCTGCTTTGCGTGAAATTTGTAATAGCAAAATTGCTATAAGTGGGAAAAGCACACCACCTACTCTATAAGCAAACTTTCGCAAAGGGTGTGCAGTATCGTCGGGTTCATTTTGTGTTAAGCCGATACTATTTCGTATTTTATAGGCCGCGGCAAAAGCGATACTGTAAATAACAACTAACATTGCGAGTTGAACATATGTTTGTGTACTAGAAAGTATTGTTAAACTATTTTCTATATTTTCAGTAACAAATGTTGAAATTGAAGAATAATCCATAACTGCGTTTCCTGTACAAAATAGCGAAACAAATAGCGCTATTTTGAAAATTCAATTTATTCGAGTACGCAAATTTACGCCTCTCAGTGCAGGTGGTTGTGCACGCCTGCTTAGTGGCATGCTTGCATAAGAATGGGAATATGCCAATGTATTTTTGTTTAGGTTTGAACAATTGGACCGAAAATGAATAAACTAGCGAGACGACAAGTATTTATATGCCAAAATTAGCTATTATAGAAACCGTATCACTGACCATAAATAACCGATGAATCCAACAAAAGCACAATCTCCAGCAAGAGAGTTGAAAAAAGGTAGACTGCATAGAGAGTTTTACCGGAATGGTGACGATCATCGCGCAGGTGCTGATGTGAGTTTTCAGGATGTGTTGCGTTTGTTTAGATTTCGTTCGATTGAGATCGGAAAATGGGTTACAGAAGAAGAGAAACGCATAGCTGCTAATTTATTTTTTGATGCCCTTTGCGATCTTATGGATATTTTGCAAGTTCCAGAGAATGTCATCTCCCTAAATGGAACATTATCCCTTGGCTTTGGCGTTGGTGGGCAAAAGCACGCATCTGCACACTATAACAGCGCAAAAAAACAGCTTTCGTTAGCAAAAAATGCAGGAGCCGGCGCTTTAGCACATGAGTGGTTTCATGCATTTGACCACTATATAGCCAGCAAAATGTTTAAAGTTTCAGGCAGTAATCTATTCGCCTCTGAAATTTGGTTGAACGAAAATGCATCGATGCATATTCACGCTTTGAACGAACAGCTCGCTAGCTGCTTCCGATATATCTTTTTAGATAAAGCGGGTAATGCCCCAAGCGAACTAATGACGAAGAGTGTGTTTGTTGACCAACAACTAAAAAGCTTTTATTACGCTAGGCCTCAAGAGGTTGCGGCACGGTCCTTTGAAGCTTGTATACAACACCAATCCATTAAAAATGCATTCTTAGTTCAAGGAACAATGAAAAGTGCTGAAGCTAAACTCGGCATTTATCCGCACGGCTCTCAACTTAATGATATTGCCACTCAATTGAAAACTTATTTCAATTGGTTGGGTAAAGCCCTTGATCATAGTGTCACTGACGCGTAAAGTTGCTACTAGAAAATTAATTAAATTGCTGGTTTTCGCTAAGCTACTGGGCATATAAAAAGCATTTGAGAGAATAAACGCATTTTTTTGTTAAATTCGTTTACAAAACTCTATGCTTTTTCTATTAAGCCATTATACTATGAAGAATTGCTAGAGAGCAGAACTAGAAGGACTGAGTGTAAAAATGAAAAGAAAAAAACATACCTCCGGTGATGACGACGCAGCGGTAGACATGACACCAATGTTGGACATCGTGTTTATCATGCTGATCTTTTTCATCGTAACGACGACGTTTTCATCTGAGAAAGGTTTAGAACCACAACGTCCACCGAAAAGTGATCAACCTAATCCACCAAGTAAGTCTTTATCCATCAGAATTGATGAGTCAGGGCAAATACTTATGAATGGTCGTATTGTCGATATTCGTCGTGTTGTTGCTAATGCTCAAACATATTTGGCAAACAATGATACAGACAGCGCTGCAATTCAAGCACATGAAAATACTGAGCACGGTATCGTAGTTAATGTTATGGACCAAGTTAAGCTAGCTGGCATTCAGAAAGTGTCGGTACTTGTTAAAGAAAAATAACAAGGCATAAAGTTAACATTAAAACGCTGTTCTTTGAACGGCGTTTTTTTTTGCTTGTTGAATCTCATACATACTTTTTAATAGTCTTAAGCTTTTAAAAGCACTTCTGCTGAGGGCGCCTTCTAAATTGCCTTATCATCTGTATTGTAAATAACCAGTTTGTTAACTTACTCTTTGTTAACTTTCTCGAAAATAAAAACCCGCCTAGTTGGCGGGTTAGTATTTATTCTATATTTGCTATACCGTTTTAACACGGCGTTTATTCTTAACTAATTTACTATTCGTTTATTTATTGTCACTGTCTTGAGCTTCGAGTTCTTTATTAACTAGCGCTTTTTTCTCAGCTTTTACATCTTGAAATAGTGTATAGAAAATACTTAGCAAGTTAGTAATGTTAAATACAGTACCAAATATGCTCCCCACCATGATGGCGTAAATAAGGCCTAATACTTCAGCTAGAATAAACCACTGGCGTATCATTTTGGCACTAGTCAATGAGATAGAGCCAACAGTAAAAATAAGCGAGGAAGCATAGGCAATAACGATCATCCAGCCGTGATCAAGCCAGAGTAATTCATAGAAGAAGAAGGCTAAATTAGCAGTTACAAAGGTAATTAAGACCGGCATACCGCGATATTTGATAGCAACTATATTACGAATACACGCCAGCATACAGCCCACACCGGCGGCCATTGCTCCTAAAAGAAAAAAGTGAATACTAACGCTTAGTAAAGCGATCGCGGAAATGAAGCGATATCTGTTGATATCACTTTGTCGATAGCCAATAAAATTAAATACAACGGCTATTGCGCCAAAAACTTCTGCTATTGGGAGCATGTCTTCTCCGTAAAATTACGTGTTAGCCCTTATTAGGGTTTATCGAGAAACACGAATAGAAGCAAAAGTTAGGGGCTTAAACCATCATTGTAATGACGCTTGGGTTTCAAACCAATCATCATAAGAAAGCACTATCTGCTCATCTATATGGTCTGCAGGGTAAGCAAACAAACCAAACTGGTTACCTTTATGATGCGAAATAACAACCGCAAATTTAGGCATCGCCTTTATATTTTTATGGAAGGGATCCCATAGTGGGATCATATACTTGTCAACGCGGATCAAAGGCACTCTAGCACCATTGATCATCTTCCATTCATCAGCCACAGGGTTGGGGATGCATGCATACACGCAATGAAAGGGGATCTTAATTTGTACCCCTTCCCACCAGAACTGCTCAATTCTTATATTTTCTATCAGTGTTTCAACATCTGTTGGAATAGCTGTAGCCATAACGAATTGCCTCCGATAAACATCAAAAAGGTTCACAAGTAGTATGTCCCTATTTAGTGTATCAATGCAAATCAGTTTTAACTTTAGCTAAAATTCGGCGCGAGTATAGTGATTATGCTAGTTAACCGCCAGTGCTAATTCCGAAAACTTGTAACTGAATCATCTGATAAGCAACCTGAGAAGCGCTTACCGGACGATATTTAGCCAACGGACCGACCAAAAGAGGAGCAATTAACTTCGCGAAGTAAATGCCGATACTTTCTGCAGTTCGTTTTTCAGGACGTTCACCCAATAGCAAACTTGGTCTAACCGCAGCGGCATTCGCTAATTGTGGCATGTTAAAGATTGCGTTTTCTAACTCCCCTTTTACTTTTAAGTAAAAGTTTTTACTTTTTGCATTAGCGCCGACCGACGAAATCCACACAAAACTTCTAGCTCTTTGACCTCTGGCTAATTGCGCGGCAGCATGTACGAACTGAAAATCAACTCGACGAAAATTGGACTGAGATCCAGCTTGTTTTATTGTCGTTCCAAGGCAACAGTAAACATGCTCCACCGAAAAATAACCTTGATAGTCTTCGAGTAAGTCAAAGTCGATAACTATTGCTTGAATTTTGTTTTGTGGGTCATCGTATTTCGCTTTTGATAGAGGCGAGCGCACCAAACAGGTAACCTGAGAATAACGATCATCTTGGCATAAGCGATTTACCAATGCCGTGCCAACTAAACCTGACGCGCCAAGAACGAGTGCTTTGTATTTTTCAGTCATATTTCCCCTAGCTTGTGATACTCTTTCTGTTGATACTCTTTTGCATTACCAAAACAACAATTAAACAACAATAAAGTGAACAACGAATAATTCATTATGAACAGACTAATCATTACTCTAGCATGCGCATTTGGGTTCAGCTTAAGCCCAAATCTAAGTGCAGAAACCCTTAGCATAGAACGTATTCATCAATCACCGTCCTTATCAGGAAGTGCTCCAAAAGGCATTCAAATGTCTCCAGATGGCCAGCGCGTTACCTTCTTGAAAGGTAAAGAAGCCGACTACGACCGTTATGATCTTTGGGAATATCACATTCCTACAGGTAAAACACAAATACTCTTTGACTCAGATGACTTGCATACCGGCCCTGAAGTTCTCTCTGATGAAGAGAAAGCTCGTCGCGAACGCATGCGTGTTTATGGAAGCGGAATTATTACTTACGATTGGTCAAGCGATGGCAGCGCCCTACTTTTCCCGTTAGCAGGTGACGTTTATTACTTTAAGATTGGCGATAAAAAAGCCAAGCGTTTATTAGAGACTGAAGCCTTCGAAACCGATATTCAATTCTCGCCCTTAGGTAACTTTATTTCTTACATCCGTGAACAAAATCTATATGTGATGAATGTAGCCACCGGCAAAGAACAAGCGATCACGACCAAAGGTGGTGGTGATATCAAGTACGGTATGGCTGAATTCGTTGCACAGGAAGAAATGGGCAGAATGACCGGTTACTGGTGGTCAAGTGACGAAAAGCACATTGCCTTCACCAAAGTTGATGAAAGCCCTGTCGACATTATTGTGCGCTCTGAAATTTATGCTGATTCAATTAGTACAATTGAACAAAAATATCCAAAAGCAGGAACTAATAATGCACACATTGAACTTGCTGTGGCTAACTTGGCTTCAGGTAAAGTTACTTGGGTTGATTTAGGTTCTAACAAGGATATTTATTTAGCTCGAGCGAAATGGATGAATGAGTCTACTCTGACTTACCAAACACAGTCTCGTGACCAGCAAATTCTCGATTTAAATGCGGTGAATATTCTTACTGGTAAACAATCAATTTTATTGCAGGAAAAAAGCAATACTTGGGTAAACCTTAACAAGGATCTTCGTTTTCTAGCGGACAAGAAACACTTCATTTGGGCATCTGAGCGCGATGGCTATAAGCATTTGTACTTATATCGCAACAATGGAGAGCTTGTTCGTCAAATAACTAAGGGCGATTGGGTTGTTGAAAGTATTAATGCAATCGATGAGAACAAAGGCCTAATTTATTTTCAAGGACGCAAAGACACGCCCATCGAAAGCCATGTTTATTCAGTTGATTTAGCTGGAACCAAAATCACTCGTCTAAGTGAAGCTAATCAATTTAATCGTGCAACATTCAGTTCAGATGCGTCTGTTTATGTGAACTCTCACTCAACCGTTAATTCACCGGTACAGGTTAGTTTACACAAAGCCGATGGCAGCATGATAACTTGGCTTGAAGAAAATAAGGTCGATAAAAACCACCCTCTTCACCCTTATAAGGAAGATTGGGTAGAGCCTGAGTTTGGTACTATTAAGGCAGAAGAAGGCACCGAACTGCATTATCGATTGTTTAAACCAAGTAAAATTCAAGGCAAGCATCCAGTTATCGTATATTTATACGGTGGTCCACATGCTCAGATGGTCACTAACAGCTGGGGTGGTAACCGCGGCCTGTTGATGCAGCATTGGGTCAATAAAGGCTATGTAGTGTTCACCGTTGATAACCGAGGTTCTTACAACCGCGGAAAAGCATTCGAAGATCCATTATTTAAAAAGATGGGCTTTGTAGAAGTTGACGATCAAATTGCTGGTGTGGAGTTTTTACGCACATTGGATTTCGTAGACCCCGACAGAATAGGTGTGCATGGTCATAGCTATGGTGGTTACATGACTCTTATGACTATGTTCAAAGCGGGCGATTACTTCGCTGCAGGAGTGTCTGGTGCACCAGTTACTGATTGGCGTTTGTATGATACCCATTACACAGAACGCTATATGGGTAATCCAACAACGGACGATCAAGCCTATACCGACTCTTCAGTATTTCCTTACGCTAAGGACCTGAAGGGCGATCTACTGATATATCACGGTATGGCTGATGATAATGTACTGTTTACGCACAGTACGATGCTGTACAAGCATCTACAGGATTTAGCATTACCTTTTGAAGTGATGGATTATCCAGGTAAGAAACACAGTATCCGAGGTAAAAATACGGGTATTCACTTGCACAAAACAATCACGAACTTCTTTGACAAGCATTTGCAAACGACAGCGCCTGCAAGCAAATAAGCGCCTAGCGTTGAATTAACTATTGTATTAAGTAGATGCGCCCTCACTGCGAGGGCGCATTTTTTTGTTCTAGAATCATTCAAAGTGCTAAAGTAGTTTTCTATGTATAGACCTCACCAATACCCTACTTCTTAGAAGTGTATTAATGACTAAACAGTTATTTTCTAATCTGCCTTTTATTAACCAAAAACTGTGGTTATTTCACAAACTTTTGAAATGCTTCGTCCACTGGTGTTTCAGCCAAGTGGTTAGTGTAGTTACTCATCACTTTTTGAGATAAGCCTAAAATAATTTCTAGCAATTGCTGCTTGCCATAACCCGCTTCAAAAAACTTTTCAATTTGTTCGTTGCTAATTACACCGCGTTCACGTGTTATTGCTAATGTAGTTTCACGCAGGGCTTCGAGTTTAGGGTTAGCTAAGGGTGTTTTATTCAAGTACAATTTACTGGTTTACGCAGCTACTTAAACCGTCCAGAAGTTGAGCATTTAGCACAAGGCATGATAACGCAGATGTTTGTGCTTATACACAAGCTATAACAGATATTTATTCGCAACATATGCGATTGGGTTTGAAATATAGATCAAGACTTATTCAATAAGTGGATTAGTAAAGTCCCCTGCATTTAATTTGCGCAATTTAAGATTGTTGTTTTGAAATCAATGCTTACGTAAAGAGTATTGCATTTTCACTCTTAGACTATTCTTTAGCAGTTACGCAAATATTCTCATTATTCAGCTTATGGCAAGCCTTTCCTTCAAACAAAAAGGGCTTTTCGCCAGTATAATAGTTAGCGTATTCATTTTGTTCCATATATCCCGCTAATTCTCCTGTTTGAGAATTAAGAATTAGGCGGAGCAATTGCATCCTAGTATCTAAGCCAGCGATACTCTCATATAAATTAACCTGTCTTGGCATAATGACATCTTTTAAAGAGGCGCCAACAACATTAGTGATGTTTTTAAAACGATATAGAATTGGCCGCTCAACTTGGAGTGCACTTTTCGCTTCTATTTCCCTATCAATGTTTTTCGAGAAAGCTAGCAAGGATGGTTTGTTCACGTACGCCGGTAAAAGAATCGCCTGATACTCATCAAACATATCATTAAGTGTCATATTCTCTTTATACACTAAGCTATTCCAAAACTGGCTGGAGAACGAACCAGCGTTATTTTGCTCTCGAGCAGCTAATCCCGCCTTGATCAACCTCGCATTCTTTGCAAACGAACGAATCTGAATTTTATTAGCTGATATTTCTTCCATGCTAAGAGGGCTCAAAACATCATCGAATATGTGCTGAGTTGCGTAGCCTTCATTCTTTAATAACAACAGTAGAGGTTGGAAAATATTCTCAGTATTTACTGAAAAACTAACTTTCGTTAGTAAATCATTACTTTGAGCAAAAAACTTACGGTTAATTCGAATAAGTTTGTTGAGCTCTTCTGCAGCTGCTTCCGATTCACCATTGGTAATATCAAAGTAGATCTCAGTACCTTTTAATTTGAACAAAAAGAAGAAATCTTCAAGTTTTAATTCAGCAACAAAAGGGTTCAAGGCTTCAAAATTTTCCACTTCATCTAGCGACATAAAATCAGTTAGTTCTGGTTGGAATTCAGTGATAACGATATTTAGATACTCTGACTCTTCGTCCAATTTGCTGAAACAATCGCCTTGGTTAAAGTCACAAAATAGGGGGCTTTCCAAAAATGCTTCAAATTGCAGCACATTGGGGTACTTCATTGGTTTATCGTGAACAAGAACGCCATCGAATCTGAAAGACTCTAACTTTTTGTTATAGGTGTCTTTGATACTTTCAAACAGAACTGAATCTTGCTTTCCAAGCGACAGCAATCTCAATGAAGCATTGTTATCATCATCTATTTTCTGCTCGAATACAGATAACCATTCTTGGGTTGTGGGTTTCAACTCTTCGTCTATGGAAAGAAGGGATCCTAACAAGATCAAAAATAAGACAGTGCCTAATAGTAGGTACTTGTTTTTCAAAACTGCCATCAAATGTCTCTCAATGTTGCATAATCCAGTGCTAATCTACGAACTAAACATCATGTCAGCTAAGGTCTTTTGTACAGCCTGAGCTAAACCTGACTTCAATTTAGTTTCCATGGGTTGTGATTGTCCTGATACCCAAATTTTGAGGTCGCAATCCAAATCAAAATGGCCAGCAGTTTCAACTTTCACTTGAGTAATGGCTCTGTAGGGAACTGAAAGATAATCGACCTTTTTGCCAGTAACGCCCTGTTTGTCGATAAATATTAATCTTTTATCGGTAAACACAAATAAGTCTCGAACCATTTTGTAAGCTTGAACAACGGTTTCTGAATTAGAAAGTATTGGTGAGAGCTCTTCTGCTACGGTTGAAACATCAACTTCAGAAGCATTGCCTAATAATCCATCAAGTAAACCCACGCTGTTAGCCTTATAAACGTTGAACTCAGAAAAGAATAACAAACTTTCAAATATTATGCACAAATTCCCTTCATTAAGCATGTACCAAGCGTTTTGAGCACGTATATAGGGAGGAGAACACAAACAAGCAATGCTTATTTTTTAGTCGCCCTCTTCATATAGCTTGATGATACGTTTAGACTAAGGTGAAATAACGTAAGCTCATTACTTAGAAGGATTTTCATAGATGGTATCTATAGCTGACATAGAAGCAGCTCAAGCTCGCATTAGTAGTATCGTAAAACAGACCCCAATTTATGAATCAAGATTACTGAATCACTGGCTTGGTCATCAAGTCTTTTTCAAGGCTGAATGTTTACAAAGAACCGGTGCGTTCAAATTACGCGGTGCAACGAACGTGCTAGCTAAACTACATGAAACTAATGAACTACCATCGCGCGTCGTTGCTAATTCATCTGGGAATCACGCGCAAGCAGTTGCATTCGCATGCGGGCAATTTGGTATACCTGTCGACATCTATTGTGCAGACACTATTTCCCCCATAAAGGCTGCTGCTACTGAGTTCTATGGCGCAAAAATACATAAGTTTGCCTCCAGAGATGAAGCAGATCTAGCGGTGGCTGAGGCTGGGAAGCAAGAAGGTACACTTTGGATACCGCCATTTAATCATCCAGATATCATCGCCGGACAGGGCACAGCCACTTTGGAAGCATTGCAACAACTCGAAGCGTCTGATGTAGCGCCTGATGCTGTGTTTGCTCCTTGCGGTGGCGGCGGTTTGCTATCTGGAGCTATTATTGCAACAAAAGCGAAACTTCCAAACGCCGAGGTTGTAGGTGCTGAGCCGTTAAATGCAAATGATGCCGCTAGGAGTTTGCAAAGCGGTAAAATAGAACGTTTAGAAGGTACACCTAATACATTAGCTGATGGTGCCGCAACACCTTCAATTGGTGAATTAACATTTGAAGTGCTGCAGCAGATTGATGATTTTTATGAAGTAGAAGAAGAACAAATTGCCTATTGGACCCAATGGCTGCATCATCTACTCAAACTGCACATAGAGCCAACATGTGCTATGACTATGGCGGCTGTTGCAGCTTGGTTAAGCGATAAGCCTGCCAATCAAAAAGTATTGGTGATACTTTCAGGTGGTAATATTAGCCAAGCTTCCATGCAAAAGATTTGGCAGCAAGACTACTTGACGCAACCGCCCATAATGAACCCAGATGCTTAACGTAATTTACCAAAACCAAGAATAAAAGGACTGTACATGAATTCGATCCACAAAATACTACTGTGCACATTGCTGACGTTTATCTCGTATGCAGCTCAGTCACTGACGTATATTGAAAATGTTAAAGGTTATACTTTAAATCAGCATGGCAAGTTAGTGACATTCAAAAATATTGCGTTTGAAGACGACTTTATTGTCGGGATTAATTTGCCCCAAGCACCCAAGGGTATTACAAATAAGATTGATGGTAACGGCAAAGTCATGTTGCCTGGCTTAATTGACGCGCATGGCCATATTTTAGGTCTTGGTCAAAATTTACTTGAAGTTGATTTACGCGGTAGCAGCAGTGAAGATGAAGCAGTTAAGCGTATTTTAGCATTTGTTAGCCAGCATGAAGCAGACTCAACAAAAGATGATAAAAGCCAATGGATCATCGGCGATGGCTGGAATCAGGTATTGTGGCCAAGTAAAGAGTTTCCAAGTAAAGCTAGTTTGGACGCCGTTATTAAGAACAGACCTGTGGTGTTATCCCGTGTAGATGGACACGCAGTTTGGGTTAATAGCGTTGCACTGGAACTTGCTGGAATTGATGCTAACACTCCCTCTCCTTCTGGCGGCGAAATTGTCAAAGATGAAAATGGCCAGCCTACAGGCTTATTAATAGATAACGCTGAAGACTTAGTAACAAGGTTGATCCCAAAACCCAATTTAGAGCAATTGTCGCTGCAACTTGATACTGCAACAGACCATTTACTTGCACTAGGCATAACGAGCGCTCACGATGCTGGCATCAGCAAACAGGTGTATGACTTTTATCAGCAGCAAGCAGCATCTGGCAAGCTTAGAATGCGAGTTTATGCAATGTTATCAGCAGTTGATCCCCAGATTGACGCAATGTTAGCCACCGGCCACATTAGAACCGAAGATGACATGTTGAGTATTCGCAGTGTAAAAGCCTACGGTGATGGTGCCTTAGGGAGCCGCGGAGCTGCTTTAATCGAGCCCTACTCCGATGATAAAGACAATCACGGATTATTGGTTACTCCACAAGAGGAGCTACCAAACTTATTCAATAAAGTGTTAGGTGCAAACTTCCAGCTAAACTTCCATGCCATTGGTGATAGAGCGAATAGATTAGCATTGCAGCACTTCGCCTCAACTTTCAAGACTTTCCCAGAAAACACTGAACGTCACCGAATTGAACATGCACAAGTGATTGCCGTTGAAGATATTCCTTTATTTAAAACTCTCGGTGTTATTCCTTCTATGCAACCAACTCATGCGACTAGTGATATGAACATGGCGGAAGACCGCATTGGTAAAGCAAGGCTCAAAGGTGCGTATGCTTGGAGAACATTTTTAGAGCAAGGTTCGAGAATCGCATTTGGTTCCGACTTTCCAGTCGAGCTAGCAAATGCGTTCCATGGACTTCATGCTGCAGTGACTCGTCAAAATGCGAACATGCAACCTAAAACTGGTTGGATCCCAGAAGAAAAAGTAAGCAGACAAGAAGCACTGCGTGGCTTCACTTTGGACGCTGCTTACGCTGCCTTCCAGGATGATAAAATTGGTACTCTTGAAGTGGGCAAGCGCGCTGACTTTATCTTTGTGGATAGAGATATATTTGAAGTACCCGCTTCTGACATTCGAGATACACAAGTTCTCGAAACATGGATAAACGGAAAGCAAGTTTTCTCATTGTAATTCGTCGAAACTGAGATAGCTTAGTTGAGATAGCTGAGTTGAGATAGCTTAATTGAATTAGCTTAATAACGCAGAGTCATAAAACGACAGTCAGCCAATAAGTTCACACCTGCTGGCGTTGGAGACTCTGCAAATCCATAAGTTTCATAACATTGAATCGCTTTAGTATTTTCCATGTATACGAATAGAGAGACTTCTTTTACCTCAGTATAAGTTTGTGCAGCCTCTATTAATTCGGTCAGCAAACGCTTCGCTACACCCAACCCTCGAAACTCAGACCTAATAACAAGTCTTGCCAAATGCACACGATGCTTAACCAATTGAAATTGGCCAAAACCAAGAATATTGGATTCATCTTGGAGAATATATGAATGGTAATTGCCTGACGAAATGTAGTCGGCTAAAAGTTCAGCGGAACAGGGTTTGGGAACATTTGGACCTGCCCATTGGCGAATAAGGTGAGTTGCAGCAGTGCTTGATATGGGCTCAAACCAGGAGGCAACAGCCGCAAAGTCTGAGCTTGCGGCTGCTTTAAGTGTTAACTCAGAACCTACTTGTATAAGGTTCTGATCCATCTTTCTTCAGTAATGAAATTCCAAGACCAACTCTTCCACTTTTCTTCTAAGCCAGCTTTCACCACGTCATCTTCACTCATGCCAGCAGCCTTTTTGGCCTGAACATAAGCATAGGTCTGCTTTATCATATTCAAAAAGCGTTCGTAATCGCCCTTATTCGCTAGCGCACCGTGCCCAGGAATAACTTTAGTGCCACCGTCGATCATGCCTAGCAATGTTTCAACAGCCGTGATGTAACCAGTCACAGAGCCGCCTGAATTTAGGTCGATGAATGGAAACCAATCTTTAAAGAATAAATCGCCGGTGTGCAATATGTCAGGTTGTTCAAACCACACAGCGCTATCGCCATCGGTATGCGCATTTGCTAAATGAAACACATGTACGGTTTCGCCGTTCATATGAAACTTAACGCCTTTATCATATGTCACAACTGGCAGCATTGCTGGGTCCGTTTCCTCACCTGCACTTAGTCGAACTCGTACGTTGTCATGAGCAAAGATAGTCGCTTTTTTGTGTTTGCTGAAGAACGCGTTAGAGCCTGTATGATCGCCATGAAAATGAGTATTGATTACATAGCGAGTTTGTTCCTTGCTGATATCTGCGAGGGTCGTCGCGATTTTTTCAGCTAAATCGGCATATTGATCATCTACAATTAACAAACCGTCAGGCCCAGCAGAAACACCAATATTACCGCCTGCACCCACAAGCATATGGACTGAACCACCTATGGCTTGAGCTTTGACTTCTACATTGTCAAAGCGACCTTGAGCAAATACACTTGAACTCATCAGCGCAGCTAGAGACAACGCTATAGAGGTTTTTTGCAATATCTTTTTCATCTATTGTTCCTTCGGTTTATCGTTGGGTTATTATTGGCTTATCGCTTGATAATCAATTGTTAATATTCGTTTTTATGCAATTCGTTTCAACGAACTTAGCGCTCAGTGTAAAAAATAGAAGCTACTCGTCACCCACAAACGCAAACCTTTGTACTACTTTTCCGTCTACTTCGATCTGTTCATTGAACATATCATACGGTCGGACCCACAAGCCACGTTCACCGTAAGTTGGACGATATACGACAAGCTCTGTTTCATCTTCTGAATGCGTCGCAACACCTATGACTTCATAAGTGTTGCCTTTGTAGTGCCTATATAATCCAGTTTTCAAACGTTCACCTATAAGTAAGTGTTTACAAACACGTTAACTGGCGCAGCTGTTGGTTTGCCATGCTGCCAATCTAAGTTCTCAACACCACTGCCAGCGATATCTACATGCGTATAAGGCAAGGGTAGTTCACAATTTGCTTCGTGCTTATCTAAACCCGATGCGACTGTTAAGAACGCCATTGGGAACTGATGCCCACGCATTGTTGTCACAGATGGAGCATTATTAGACGACAGGACGTCATCAGCTTTTGTTCTTGGCTTGATAAAATCAAAGTCTTCACGACGAGATAAAGATGGCTCGACAGGATCCGCGCACAACTCACCTTGAGCAAACAGTTTCTGAGAGACACCTATGTTTCGGGCAGGTTTATTCTCAACCAATGCCGTATAAGGACCTAAAGCAATAGCTGCATGGCCTGTAAGAGTAGCGACTGAGAACAGTTCAGGATTCACCGCTGTTAATGCGTCCTTACGCAGGTGTGATAACAAATCAGCCAACAACATTCTACCTTCTGCATCTGTATTTCCGACTCGGACTCTAATACCAGCATGGCTTGTGATTATTTCGTCCGGAATAAAGGCTTCTGCACCGATGCTATTGCGAACTGCCCCAATTTCAGCAATGACTTTCACGCCTTTAGGCGCTAACATTGAAACTGTCTTCATAAACCCAGCAACCCCAGCCGCTCCGCCTTTGTCGCGACTCATGCCAGCCATGTGACCATTGACTTTTAGATCCGCACCACCTGTATCGAAGGTGATCCCCTTCCCTGCAAATAGTAGCGTTTTATTGATTTCACCTTCTGGTTGATACACCAAGCGGATAACACGTGGACGATGTCTCTTCACTTCTACCGAAGCTCGAGCAACCGCGTGCAACAAAGGATATTCGTGGCGAATTTGCGCGTCATCCGAAATGACAGTGACTTTTACATTTGAGTCTTTGAACGTGTCTACGCAATAGTCAGCAAAGCCTGGAGGAGCCATGCGCTCTGGCTCAGTGCCACATAGGTCTCTAGCAACACGCTTACCAGCTTCGATGGCAATTAATCTTTGCGTATCGACTTGTCCGTTACTTTCCATCAAACCCACAAATTCAATTGGCTCAATTTCATTTTCATCAAGTGCTTGTCGAGCTTCAAGTGGCTGCCACAAACCTTGACATAAACCAAGGTAGGCCGCTTCGATAGCATTTTTCAACTGCGCAGTTTGACCATCTGTCAGGCCAAACAAATTGATTTCTAATAAGGGCTTGCGAACACCTGAGTCTAATAATGTTTGGGCGATATTGCGGGTCGCATCAAAAAGGCGACGCACATCATCATAGTCACGATCTAATTTACCAACAGGAACATGCAGAAGTCGCTTACCTGCGACATCAGCAGCTACAAGGCTAGGCTGAACGCCAACACGTGCGTCCATAATCTGCTGGCTTTCTAAACTTGCTTGAATGTTGGGGTAATGCTGACTCGACAATGTATTACTTACGAGCACATAGGCATCGTAGTCGTGAGTCAATTTGGTAATATCTGTTTCTAATACTGCTTGAGGAAAAGGCATTCATTTCTCCGTTAGGATATGCATATAGAATAAAAAGTCGTCCACAATTACAGGAAGACCTTTTTAAACGTAGCTTATTATTATTATTTTTCGCAAAGTATAGGACTTATTCGTCGGTAAACAAGGGTAAAGCTAATTGATCCGTGTTTAATTTTTCTGATAATGACACGTGAAGCCCGACCAAACGTACATTTCGGCCTTCTCGCCGCTCGAAAGCTTTAGACAAAAGATCGATCAATAATTGCTCATTTACTTCGACGCTTTGTTGCTCAACAGTGGTTTGTTGAAAATCATCAAACTTTAGTTTAACACCTAGCGATTTAATGGGTCGCTGTTTCTTCGCATCTATTCGTTCGTACAATTTTGGTAGAAGCTTGAGGATGACTGCCTTACATTCATCCAAACTCACTAGATCTTTATCTAAGGTTCTCTCTACACCAATCGATTTACGCTTTCTATTGGTAGACAATCTCCTCTCATCAATGGCGTGAGCTCGCTTCCATAATGACGCCCCAAACTTCCCAAAATGCTTGTGCAGCTTTTCAATAGGAAAAGTACGAATGTCTTCACATTTGAAAAGCCCAAGTTTATTCAACTTCTCCAAAGTGACTTTGCCCACGCCTGGTATTTTTTTCAATGGCAGTTTTTTCACAAAATCATCGAGCTGCGAAGGGTTAATGACACATATACCGTTCGGTTTGTTCTCATCACTTGCCACTTTTGCAACAAACTTAATCGGCGCGACACCGGCTGATGCAGTTAAGCCCGTTTCTTCAAATATTGTGCGGCGTATATCTTCTGCAATATAAGTTGCACTTCCACCGAAGAGCTCACTATCAGTCACATCTAAAAAAGCTTCATCGAGCGAAAGCGGTTCGATCTGGTCGGTATAACGCAAGAATATTTCTTTTATATGATCTGAGACTTTTTTGTACTCGTCCATTCTCCCCTTAACAAGCACAAGGTCGGGACACAGTCTAAGGGCTGTGGCCGTTGCCATTGCTGAGCGCACACCAAACTCCCTTGCTGGATAATTGCAAGTTGCTATAACGCCGCGGCGATCCGCACTACCACCTATAGCGATAGGTTTAAACTGCAGCGACGGGTTGTCACGCATCTCCACGGCAGCATAGAAACAATCCATGTCGATATGAATGAATTTACGCATTTTACAAAACCAAGATGTGAATGGGTGAGCCTCACATATAGACGAAAACTGTATATATAGACAGTATCGCTAAATGAAGTGGATTCAGCAATATATTATTGTGGTCTTTTTCTTTTTCCATTCCAATCTGCTTTGAAAGTGAAGAAGTGATAGGCTTAGATGAAACAGAGTTAAGAGGGCTTTTCTTAACGGCTGTCATTGAATATAGAAATGAAAACCCTAGATTTATTGAGATGCTTAAAGTGCATCTTCAATTATTAAAAGAAATTGCTGTTGCGCTAAAGAAAGTTTAGTTGGAATTCAATTCTAAAAAGTAGTTTATTACAAAGCACGGGGTTATCATCCTGAATTAGGGCGCTTTATGCAGACCGACCCCACTGGTTATGAAGATGGGATGAATTGGTATGCTTATGTGGGGAATGATCCGGTTAATGGGAAAGACCCAACAGGCATGTGTAAGTTTCAGGATAAAGAAAGGTGCGGGGGCGTATCATATGAGGGTGATACAAGTGACGCTGAGCCTAAAAGTGATAAAGCCGAAGATGTAGCTCTCGCTACCGCGGCTGGAAGCGCAGGAGCTATAGCTTTAGGGTTAAAACCAGACACTTTTGGTTTCACTACTACTGGTGAGTTGAGAACATACATCAGTGGTTGGCTTGGTAACCAACATATGAAAACAATGTCATTCGCCTAAGCGGGAAAAATAGGTGGTGGCGTTTTCACTTTAGTCGGACTCGCAAGTAGTATTCAAAATGCGAATCGGGAAGAACTGACATCAACTCCATTTGTACTGAAAACCACTATAGCTATCAGTGGAATTGTTAACTTACCAGCCGCTGTTATGTCAATCGGTATAACTGCAACAGATAATGGAGGTTTAGAACTTATGGGTGAAACTATTAATTACCTGTCCGAATTACAGGGCAACGCAATTCGCTCTAATTCACCTTACGTTATCTATTAGGAGTAGTGACCGTGGTTAGTAAATATCTCGATACTGTTTTTTATTCGCTATACGAGTTCAGTGATAAAAAAGCATGGTATGTTAGCGCAAATCCCGAGGTTTGGGCGGTTTGTATGTTTTCTTTTGTCATTCACTTTTTTATTTACGGCTTGTGTTATTACTTTGATATTTTTTTACTAACCGATTTAGTAAGTGTGATGAAGGGGCAATGGATCAGCCCTCTAGTGCCAGAAATTATCTTATCCCATTGGTTAGTTTTCGTTTTTATCGTCATTTCTTGGCGTTACTTTATTACCAGTAAAAAGTGGGTGGAAATCAAAGAAAGATATTCAGTTTTAAGCGCAACAAAACAGAAAATTTTATTTCTAATTGGTGGAGTCACGGTTGTAACATCATTTACTATGTTCATTTCCGGTGTATACATTTCAAAAATCCCAGAATTGTTGTTTTAACATTGACTTCAATTGACATTAGGTCAAGAGGGTACGATAAGGCAGTAATATTCAATAGTTCTGATTTAGTAAGGTCTAAAAACACTATTTATATAACAGAGATTGCGATAACTGAATCAGTATATGCGGAGTATTGGGACAAGCGGGTAATAAAAAATATACTCGGATATTACCTAATTTTTCCTTTAACAAAAATTAGTTGAAATTAGGGGCTCAAAGATTATTGCAATCTTTTTTTCTTGATGGTTATTTCGGCCGGTGACTTGGGCTACCGGCTATATAAGAAGTTTTTCAAACAGGGTGTCTCGGTTAAATAGATTTAATGCTGCAGCGGATATCGCAGGTAAATCAGGACAACTTCTCGTATGTTTTGCTAAAACGAGTTGATAAGTGGGGGCTTTTATTCACACGCTTTGCTGAGGTAAGTATGCTCCGCACAAGAGATAAAAAAAACCAGGTCACGTAATGAGTACCTATTTTCATCATTGGTATTAAGGAGACATATGCTAGAGAAGCGTGTTGAAATCTAATCTGGAGAATTTCATTTTGAAAATTAAGCTTCGGCCTAGCCTATTTTTATGGACATTTATTTGTATTTTTCTTGTTTATTGGCTTGGACAAGAGCTTTGGTCGGGTATTTATATGAAGGAAATGCAAGACCTTAGAACTGGGAACAGGTTGCTTTTAGATAGCCGGCCGATTTGGTTTTGGGTTGTGTTTTTTCTGAAATCGTTGGCTATGGTGGTGAGCCTATACTTTTTATATGGTGTAACCCAAATGGTAACTTTGGTGGTAAAGAAACGGTTTATGAAGAAGTCAAAATAAGATGATTTCTTTCCATGCTGTTTCATGCATTGGTTTTTATTCCATGGATATATGACATATGTTCCACTAGAATAAAATTGCATTTTAGGCGGGTACGCAGATCATTAGCCAAATTTACACTATAGCCGAGCCTGCAACAGGCTTTGTGTAACTGCCATTGACTAATGTGATTTTCTAGACAGACTAGGCGCAAATTCACTGGAGCTAAAGCTGTCAGTGAGCGCTATTGTACTGCAGCTGGTATATATATGTTCAATGTGGCACTTTTTTAAGGTTTAGCTCCGTCACCCACTTGTGCCATTGTTCTTTGTCAAAAAAGACAGTAATAGCAATTGTTTTCGTAAAAATCACTCCAACCCAATTATCAGGCTCTAGCTTATTCAATTGCCATGAGTAGGCAATTACGTTTCCATCTGTATATGTATGCAACTTATCGAATAAGTCTGATCCTTCAAATAGCACATCACATACTTCTCCACATTCTGCTACTGTTGAGATTAAGAATTGACTCACAGGTGAACTATAGAGTATTTCGCCGTCATATTTACTAAAGCGAATACCTTCACCTTTTACTGAGTACCTCGTATCCAAACTGTAGCTTTCAGGAAGTTCGATGGCTCTTTCATCAAACTCAAAGCATACTCGGCCTGATGCACAATTAGTGCTAGAAAATGCGTTAAAAGAAAAAAATATAAACATAAAAAAGATTTTAGCGTTCAAAATATGCGTCTCCGTATTCTTTGAAAATAACTTCTGGTTGCAAGTCAAACTTTGGCTGCTCAATCACGCCAAATCTAAGTAGACGTTTCAAAAACCAAAAACTCTTCCAATACCGCCTTGGCCCAATAAAATAAAACATTGGAAATGTCACATTGGGTACAAAAAAATATACTCTGATTTTACTTAATTTTTCCTTTAACAAATATCATTTGTTGAGGAAACAAATCTGATGAAGATTCGTCATTTTGAGGTACACGCGAAATAATAATTGAGTGCTCCCCAAGCTTTTTATATTCGTACGTTGCACCTAGTGCATCTCTAAACGAGTTTAATGCAGGGAGCAACTCTCCCCTACATTGTTTATCTACGAACTTAGCATTGATTGAATTAATCCAATAGGCCTCATCAGGGTATGTCGAATTATTTGAATAAAAGCTTGTAAGCTGATGTGATATTTCAAAAAACTGACAAACGGAAATTCGTTGTTTCGCAATGTTCTCTTCAGACCTAACGTAAACCCAATAGTACGCTAAAAATGCGACTACAAATAAAAACAGAATTGCTATCAATGCTTTTGTTTTCATTGTGCATTCCTCCATGTCAATCCATCTAAACTTTCCATACAACCTCGTCGGATCCTTTCCATTAACAGGATGATTCCTAACTAAGCATACCAATTCATCCCATCTTCATACCCAATGGGGTCGGTATGCATAAAGCGACCTAATTCAGGGTGAGAGACCCGTGCTTTGTAACAATATAATCGTAAATATGAGCCAGCCTGCTACTCGTTGTAAAAGAAACTAGTGTTGATGGCTGGCTGGTCGCCTTCCGCTCTCCAGTGGCTCCCTTAAATTCTCGCGGGTAGACGTTTCATCTACTTATGAGTAACGGTAGTATTGGCCTATTACTAAATTTTTAACTTGAAAAAGAACCAGCTTAAAATCTTAAATGATATGCCATACAAAACGGTCAGTAAAAGAAGCATCAATCCAAAACCACTAATGACTGTAACTTTATCGTATTCCTTGAATGGCCTATTTACGTCAATCCCAAATTCAGCACCAACTTTATTCACTAAAATCAAATAAAAGAAAGTAACGACAATTACATTTAAAAAAGTGCAAAAGTGTTCGAATCATTTTTCCTTTTGTAGATGTTGATTCAGAAAGTTTTAAACTTCTCATAATTAGCAATTTGCCTTTTCGTTACATACTTTATCTGCGGCGGCTGCGCTTGCCGCATCGCCGTACCCTACTTGAATTTGTGCTGCAGTTGACTTACTGTTTGCATTTGTCAAGGATTGAGAGTTTGCTAGAACCCTTTGCGACCTAGATTGAGTCAAATTCTACGTTGCACTGGAAACACTATTATTTAGTAAGCCCTTAGTTAAAACACCTTCAACAACGCCACCCCAATACTCAAACCTCTTAGAGCAATAGCGATGATGTTATCAGTTTCAATTTTAAACGTTATCTGAATTACTGCCACAAGATCTGTCGCAAAACTCCAGGCCTTACCTTCGGGGTGGTGGACCCGTGCTTTGTAATAGAATAATCGTGATCATGCACCACTGTTTTCCAGGGTAAAAAACAAACAATTATAGTTAGTTATAACTAACCTCAGTCAAGCGTGTGAATTAAAGCCCCCACTTAGCAACTCGTTTTAGCAACACATACGACCAACTTCCCTGATTTACCTGCGCTATCCGTTGCAGCAGCATTTGTATCGACAGCACTACCATCTGAATAACGGCTACCTACATTTCCACCGTGGTTTGCTGCATATCTATTTAACCGAACCACCCTGTTTGAAAAACTTCTTATATAGCCGGTAGCCCAAGTCACCGGCCGAAATAACCATCAAGAAAAAAAAGATTGCAATAATCTTTGAGCCCCTAGTTTCAACTAATTTTTGATCAAATATTAACATTCCATTAAAATTGATGTTAATAAGTCGATTGCCTCTTGATATCAGTTTAATGTGATCATCTTTTTTAAGAGTTAAGAATAATTCACACGGGATATCTAATCGATTCCCAAATTTCTTGTCATTGTTTAATTCTATTTCATAAGAAAACGTCCCTTTGTGCCTAGAATCCTCCGCACAATATACTGCTTTCACGCGGCCACTATGGTTTTTTTCATTTTCTAAAAAACTATTTGAAACAAAAAACAACGAAGCCATAAATACTATTGCCGAAAACGCAATATTAAAATTGTTTATCATGCATGTTTCCTTAAGCTACTTTTTTATTAAATCTTTAATCGCGTTTTCCGCATCTTTCAATTCTACATCGCCAGTGCCTGCTAAATCAGCGGCTGATCATACTGTAGTAAGCGCCAATCTGCCATTTTCTTGATAGTATTATTAATTTGGGGGTTGCAGTGATAGTTCGCGTCACAGCTCTATAGACAGAAAATCGAATAGCAAGGGTGCTACTAAGACCTGTAAAGGAATAAAAGACAGTTGAAGGTAATGTGATGTTTGGGTCGAGAGAAAGAGAGCTGATTTATTGGATAGTAATGTTTTTAGTACTGATGTCGTTTTTTCTTGTTCAATACAAGAATATTATCGGTGGCATGATGGACGATACCGAATTTAATAAAGTTGAAGGTAGGATAATTAGTTCAACTAGTTCTTTTTCATCAGGTGGTCGAACATCAAGTGGGTATTATTCTGAGGTTCTTTACTCTTATACTATAAATGGAAATAAGTACGAGTCTGACAAATATAGTTTTGGCTCTAATTTTTATTCAGAATTAGAAGATGTTGAAGCGATAACTGAAAAATATGAAGCTGGCGATGCAGTTACAGTCTATGTAAGCAAAACCAACGCAAACATAGCAGTTTTGACTCTCCAAAAGAATTCTAACGTTAAACTAATATTTGTTTTTTGTATGTTGTTGATAGTATTTACTGCGGTTTACTTTGACTTGCGAAAAAGATGGGTGTTGGAAGATAAAAAACGAGAGCGAAAAGAGCGTAAATAAAGGGAAAAGTAAAGGCATACATTGGAATAGTGGTAAAAGGTTGGAGATTACTGCCTTCGCAGTAATGACGGTTGAGGCGGAAATAGTTGGAGATTACTGCCTTCGCAGTAATGACGGTTGAGGCGGAAATAGTTGGAGATTACTGCCTTCGCAGTAATGACGATTGAGGCGGAAATGGTTGGAGATTACTGCCTTCGCAGCAATGACGGTTGAGGCGGAAATAGTTGGAGATTACTGCCTTCGCAGTAATGACGATTGAGGCGGAAAAGGTTGGAGATTACTGCCTTCGCAGTAATGACGGTTGAGGCGGAAATAGGTGGAGGTTACTGCCTTCGCAGTAATGACAGGCTAAGGGTCAAATCTTAAAGGATTTGATTATCCTGCCACTCTTTTATTTTCTTCATTCTTTTTTCTTCTCGTTCCATTCTGGCTTTCTTGCGATCGCATGGCTCTGGGCAGTCGCAGGCTTTTGATATACCAAGTGCGCCTAAACCACCACAACTGCCTGCTATGGTTTTCTTTTGTAATATGTAACCAATGGCCATAGCTGCAACCATCAATAAGAAAAATACAAACGCTAAAATAAATGTACTCAAGATAACCTCTCTTTTGTGTATCTGTTACTGCATATCAACGACATTGAGCCCTAAGCTATTTTAGGGATTAATGTTGTGTAATGTCTTGTGTGAACGCGGGAGATGCATATTCAACAAATTCATCCCCTACCTTCACAATCATGAAAACTGCTAAATTATTTTTTACTGCTAAGGCTTTTGCTCTTTCAGCTCCCATCACATTCAAGGCTGTAGCCAGTCCATCAGCAGTCATCGATGATGGATGAACAACAGTGACAGAAACCAAGTTGTGAGCAATTGGCTTGCCGGTATTTGGCTCTATCAAATGAGAGTATCGAATACCATCCTGTTCGTAATAATTACGATAATCGCCAGACGTTGCGATTGCATTGTCCCCAATGCTGATAATCTTTTGCACTGCGCGTTCACCAATAATTGGTTTTTCTATCGCAATACGCCAATCGGCACCATTTGCTTTATTTCCGGCTACTCTCATTTCGCCGCCAATTTCAACAAGGTAATTGTTTATTTGATTTTGCTCTATAATATCAGCAACCACATCAACACCATACCCTTTTGCGATTGTTGATAAGTCGATATAAAGCTTAGAGTGTAACTTTGTCACAACACCATCCTTCATTCGAAACTTATCGATGCCAACATAATCTCTAATTTCATCAAGTTGCGATTGAGTAGGTATCACTTCTGGGCGTTTGTCAGGCCCAAAGCCCCACAGGTTGACTAAAGGACCGACAGTAATGTCCAATGTACCCTCACTTACTTTGTGCAACCTGATGGCTTCCTGAAGCACAAATTCAGTCTTTTCTGATATCGGAAAAGCTTGCCCTGCTTCCGTGCGGTTTAATTGAGATAATTCTGAATCTGGGTCGTAAGTCGACATCAATGCATTAACTTGGATTAAAGCATCATCAATTTCAGCTTGAAGCGCTGCGACATCTAATTGCTCATCCACTCCTTGCACTACCTTGATGTTGTAGGTAGTACCCATCGTTTTGCCACTTATCGCAATTTCTATTGCTTGCTTTTGCGAGCATGAAACTACAAATAATAAGAAAAGGGATAATAAGATTTTCAAGACTATTCCACTATTGAACAAATGACATCTTTGTCACAAACTATCGGTTTAAAGGATGAAGCCCCAGCGAGGCTAATTTCGAGAGATTATACATCATTATAGTAGCTTGATTAAAACAAAAAGACGCCTGAAAGGCGCCTTTTATCTTCAACTGATAACTAGGTAATTAATTAACCACCAAAGTCATCTAGCATGATGTTTTCATCTTCCACGCCTAACTCTTTAAGCATGTTGATTACTGCGGCGTTCATCATAGGTGGACCACACATGTAGAACTCGCAATCTTCAGGGGCTGGGTGGTCTTTCAGGTAGTTTTCCAATAGTACATTATGGATAAATCCTGTATCACCTTCCCAATTATCTTCTGGTTGCGGATCAGATAGCGCAACATGCCATTCAAAGTTATCGTTTTCTTTTGCAAGCATATCGAAATCTTCAACATAGAACATTTCGCGCAATGAACGAGCACCGTACCAGAATGTCATCTTACGATCGGTTTTGATTCGACGAAGCTGATCAAAGATATGTGAACGCATTGGAGCCATACCCGCACCACCACCAACAAATACCATTTCAGCGTCAGTGTCTTTGGCAAAGAATTCACCAAATGGACCTGAAATAGTGACTTTGTCGCCTGGCTTAAGAGACCAAATGAAAGAAGACATTTTACCTGCAGGTAGACTAAGGTTATTAGGTGGCGGCGTAGCGATACGCACATTCAACATAATAATACCTTCTTCTTCCGGGTAGTTCGCCATTGAATATGCACGAATAGTTTCTTCATCACATTTAGACTCAACATCGAAGAAGCCAAAGTGCTCCCAGTCTTTACGATATTCATCTGGAACATCGAAGTCTTTGTATTTCACATGATGAGGTGGAGCCTCAATCTGGATATAACCACCCGCGCGGAATGGAACACTCTCACCGTCTGGAATAGCTAATTTAAGCTCTTTGATGAAGGTCGCTTCGTTATTGTTAGAAATAACGTCACATTCCCATTTCTTGATACCAAATACTTCTTCAGGAAGTTCAATGTCCATGTCTTGCTTGATAGAAACCTGACAAGACAAACGACAGCCATGCTTAGCTTCACGCTTAGAAATGTGGTCAAGTTCGGTAGGTAGGATTTCACCACCACCAGACTTAACTTCCACAGTACATTGACCGCAAGAACCGCCACCACCACATGCTGAAGATACAAAAATACCTGAATCAGCTAGGGCACCAAGCAACTTGCCACCTGGTGAGGTTGTAATTGCTTTATCTGGGTCGCCATTAATAGTGATTACTACATCACCTTCAGGCACTAATTTCGATTTTGCAAACATGATGATGAATACCAACGCTAATACAATAGCGATAAACATGCCTACACCGAGATAGATTTCAATTTGATTCATTATCTATACTCCTATTCGCTTTACAGCGAAATACCTGTGAATGACTGGAAACCTAATGCCATTAAGCCTGCGATCATAAACACAGAACCTAATCCGCGAATACCATCTGGCATATCAGCATACTTTAACTTTTCACGTACTGCAGCGAGCAAGATAATGGCTATAGCCCAACCTGCGCCACTACCAATACCGTAAACGATACTTTCAGTGAAGTTATATTCGCGTTGAACTGCGAAGGCAACACCACCGAATATTGCACAGTTAACTGTGATAAGCGGTAAGAAAATCCCGAGTGCGTTGTATAGTGCTGGGAAGAACTTATCCAATGTCATTTCTAAAATTTGAACTAACGCAGCTATTACGCCGATAAAGGTCAAAAAGCTCAAAAAGCTCAGATCAGCATCTGGAAAACCAGCCCAATCTAAAGCACCTGGAGCTAAAAGGTTTACGTAGATAACTTGGTTCACAGGTACTGAAATACCAAGTACAACAATTACTGCAACACCTAAACCCATTGACGTTTTAACTTTCTTCGATACAGCCAAGAATGTACACATTCCTAAGAACAATGACAAAGCCATGTTCTCAACAAATACTGCTCTAATAAATAATGCTAAATAATGTTCCATGATTATTCCTTAGGCTCTACTTGCTCTGGGCGAATAGTACGAATAAACCAAATCATACCGCCAATTAGGAAGAACGAACTAAATGGAAGTATCAGTAGGCCGTTACCTTGATACCAACCACCATTCGTCACGAGTGGTAAAATTTCAAAACCAAGAATTGTACCAAAACCAGCTAATTCTTTAATTGTGCCGATTACGATAAGGATAAATGAATAACCTAAACCGTTTCCGATACCATCTAAGAAGCTCATCATAGGAGGTGACTTCATAGCATATGCTTCAGCACGCCCCATTACGATACAGTTGGTAATGATCAAACCTACGAATACCGAAAGCTGCTTAGATATTTCGTATGAATAAGCTTTCAATACTTGGTCAACAACAATTACCAGTGATGCGATAATCGTCATTTGAATGATGATCCGTACACTTGATGGTATTTGATTGCGTATAAGAGAGATAAACAAGTTAGAAAACGCAGTAACTGTAGTCAATGCCAAAGACATTACCAAAGCGGTTTCTAATTTTGTTGTAATTGCCAATGCAGAACAAATACCAAGTACATGTAGAGCAATGGGGTTACTGTCTAATATCGGCCCTAACAGGGCTTTTTTCATTTCTTTAGTGTCAGCCATTGTCGTGCCCTATGATTTCCAAGATTGCTTTTTAAGGTAATTGCCGTAACCGTTTTCACTTGCCCAGTACTGCAATGTATTTTGTACCCCATTACTAGTTAACGTAGCACCAGAAAGTGCGTCAACTGCGTATTGGTCATCTTTATTTTCGCCTTTGTTAACTTCAATAGCGACGCTACCGTTGTTATAAAGCTTCTTACCATCCCACTTAGCCTGCCACTCTGGGTTTTGAATTTCGCCACCCAATCCTGGCGTTTCTTTGTGTTGGTAGAAAATCAATTCGCGAATAGTTTGGCCATCATTATCTAGCGCAAGGAAACCGTACATAAGATCCCACAAACCACTACCATGAACTGGCAAGATGATACGTGATACTGAACCGCTTTCATCTTTAATCAAATAAACACTCGCAACATTTGCACGACGAGAGAAACCAACATTGCTGCCTTCTACCTTAGTACTTGTTTCAGCCGCTTTCGAGATGCGACCATACATGTTGTATGGCTTGCCATCGTCGTTTGGTTTTTCAACGTATTGACCAGTAGCCAGGTCGACATAGCGCTCTTCTACTTTTGCGTCATAAACTGTCGCGATGTCTTTTTTAGTCTTGGCTTGGTCAATTAAACCGGCAGCCGTAAGGATATTGGATTGTTTATCTAGCGCTGCGTTCGTTTGTTGCAATTCACGCAGACCTACTGCAGCACCTGCAACGATAACTGAACAGACTAAACAAACAGCAACAACAATACCTACTGTTTTTCCTAACGTTTCTTTTTTAGCCGACACGTGCAATCCTCCGTTTAATATTGCTTTGCGCTACGAAGTAATCGAATAAAGGCGCCCATAAATTAGCAAATAAGATGGCTAGCATAATCCCTTCTGGGAATGCCGGGTTAATAACTCGTACCAAAACGGTCATCACGCCAATAAAGAAGCCGTAAAACCACTTGCCTTGATTCGTGAATGAAGCAGAAACTGGGTCGGTCGCCATGAAGAACATACCAAACGCTAAACCACCAATAACAAAGTGCCAGTAAAAAGGCATTGCGTAGATAGATGATGGATCAGTAGCAAAGATGTTAAGTAACAAACTAAAGAACGTTACCCCTAAAGCAACACCCAGCACAATTCGCCAACTGGCGATGCCTAGATAAATAATGAACAAGCCGCCCAACATAATCATCAAGCTGGAGACTTCGCCAACAGAGCCTGGAATATTACCCAAGAATGAGTTCATCCAAAGTCCCATATCTGTGAAATCCATTTGACCGTTAGCAGCATTGCTTAACCATGTTGCGCCAGAATAGCCGTCAGCTAACTCTGCTGCAATCCAAGGTTGGTCACCAGAGATTTGAGCCGGGTAAGCAAAGTACAAAAATGCACGTCCAGACAAAGCTGGGTTCAAGAAGTTACGACCCGTACCACCGAAGATTTCTTTGGCGATAACGATACCGAAAGTAATACCTAGAGCAACCTGCCACAGAGGAATAGTCGCCGGTAAGGTTAGAGCGAACAACACGGACGTTACGAAGAAACCTTCGTTAATTTCGTGTTTTCTTACCGAGGCAAACAATACTTCCCAGAAACCACCAACAACAAAGGTTGTGGCGTAAATTGGAATGAAGAAACAGGCGCCATACAACATCATAGAGAAGATGCCTGAGTCACCATTTAGGCTACCGCCTAAGAATGAGAACAAGCCTGCTTGCCAACCGTCGTAAAGACCGCCACCAGCTTCAATCGCTATTGATGCTTGAAGACCCACATTGTACATACCATAAAACATAGCTGGAAATGTAGCCATCCAAACCATGATCATGATGCGTTTTAAATCGATGCTATCTTTAACGTGCGTATTCGCTTTATTTACTTTACCTGGAGTATAGAAAATAGTTGCGGCAGCTTCATAAAGTGCATAGAACTTTTCGTACTTACCACCTGGTTCAAAATCAGGTTCGATGTTTTCTAAAAACGTTTTTAATCCCATGACTTAACCCTCGTCTTCGATCTTGGTTAAACATTCACGCAATACCGGACCGTAATTATACTTACCAGGACAAACGTAGGTGCAAAGTGACAAATCTTCTTCATCTAATTCCAATGCACCTAAGCTGCTAGCGCCGTCGCTATCACCTGACAATAAGTCGCGTAATAACAATGTTGGAATGATGTCTAAAGGCATTACGCGCTCATAGTTGCCGATTGGCACCATTGAACGGTCAGAACCATTAGTGGTCGTCGTCATGTTGAAGAGCTTCTTCGGTGACAAGTGACCAAGATAGGCTCGTGTTACTGAGTGTTGGTTTGAGCCAGGCATTATCCAACCTAACAATTTCTTCTCAGAGTCTTCTACAAGCAAAGAAATTTGGTTGTGATACCTACCAATGTAAGCATGTGGACCAGCCGCTGTTGTGCCGTTAAGGACTGAGCCCGAAATTGCTCTAACAGTGCCTTCAATTTTTTGATCCGCAACCAGTTCATCTATGCTCGCACCTAACACAGTGCTGATCAATTTAGGTGATTTAGCTGCAGGACCAGCAACAGAAACAACTTTCGTTGAATCTAACTTGCCAGTTTTTAGTAAATAACCAAAAGCAATAACATCTTGATAACCTACGTGCCAAACAAATTTGTTCATGCCAACTGGGTCAAGATGATGAATGTGCGTACCTACTAAACCAGCAGGATGTGGGCCAGCAAATTCGTTAACGTCAACTTTAGCATCGCCCACATGGATATCAGCACCAGGTGCTTTACTAACAAATACTTTACCGTCGGTTAGTTTACCCAGAACTTTCAAGCCGAAAGCAAAGTCTTCTTTGCGTTCAGAGATAATGATTTGAGGGTCTGCAGCTAGTGGATTAGTATCCATCGCAGAAACAAAAATAGAAGAAGGTGTTGAACCTACTTCTGGGTTTTTGCTAAATGGACGGGTTCTAATCGCAGTCCATGCACCTGACTCAACAAGCAACTCGCTAATTGCATCGCGTTCAGCGGAAGCTAGAGATGCATCATCAAATGAAGTGAAGGTAACTTCCTCATCACCTTGAAGCTTGATCACGACAGACTGTAAAACACGTCTAGCACCGCGGTTAACTTCAATCACTTCACCTGCTGCTGGAGCGGTAAATTTAACACCTGGGTTTTTCTTGTCTTCAAAAAGCAGTTGCCCTTTTTTGACAAGATCACCGACTTTTACATGCATCGTAGGACGCATGCCGTTATATTCTTCACCAAGGACGGCGACTTTCGTTACATTCGGTCCTGGGTGGACCTTCTGCTCCGGCGCGCCTTCGATAGGAAGATTTAAGCCCTTCTTGATTTTTATCATACGTAATTGACTACTCTAATTTTAAGATACCAATTCTAATCAGCCTGTCGGCAATTCATCGTTCAAGCCGATTAAAATTTGTTTCTACTTCGCATTGTTAATTGAATTGAGCTAAATAGACTTCTAGCACAGCTTCAATCGCTTAATTACTTCTAACACTCAATACTGCGCAAAGAAAAACAAACCTACTTTTCAAACGCTATTTTTAACGCGTAAAAGACTAATTAACGTTATAAAAAGCTCCCACATAACAAAAATAGTAGGCCCTACACTTAGGTCTACCTTCGTCCATGTTTTTATTATAATTATGTGCCTTACAACATCACTGAGTTGGAGTTTTTGAAGAAAATACGAATTTCTTCCCCCATCTAGCAATGGATCGGCGCGATTTTAGCATTAATGAGGGTGAAAAGGCTATGCCAAAAATAGCAAATACAGCAATTTAATTGCTGTAATGTGAACAAAATCTTCCACTTAACTATTGAAAAATACCGTCACGCACTCTTATGTAGTGCGTGACGAGCTTACTCAACAGAACCTTTTTACTCTTTTGCTGACTATTTATCTCGCGCCATTTTTATGAAGCTACGTTTTAAATATTACGACCAATCTACTACAGGGTTAACATCGGCTTCATAATCAACACCTTGAATATCGAAACCGAATAGGTTCAAGAATTCGTGATGATAACCAGCGTAATCGCTTAATTCATGGAAGTTATCCTGAGTGACTTTATCCCATAGTGCTTTGATTTTTGCTTGTGTCGCATCATTCGTCTCCTTACCTTCCATGTGGTAACGATTCATGTCGTCAGTTGCTGGGGCCTTGGCATACAAGCAACTTGTAAACAGGCCTTCAATTTGTTCAATACAGCCCTCATGAGTACCTTCTTCTTTCATCACTTTGTAAATTAGTGAGATGTATAAAGGCATTACTGGTATGGCAGAGCTAGCTTGAGTGACGAGTGCCTTCAATGAAGATACGTTGGCGCTGACATTCTTGCCTTTAAGCTTATCAATGATAGCAGTAGCTGCGCGGTCTAAATCTTCTTTGGCGAGGCCAATTGTTGCTTGACCATAGATAGGCCAAGTAAGCTCTTTGCCGATGTAGGTGTATGCCGTTGTTTTTGCATTTTCGGATACGACACCTGCTTCATTCAGCATCACCATCCAACGTTCCCAATCTTCACCGCCCATAACTTTAACTGTTTGGTCAATCTCGTCTTGGTTAGCTGGCTCTAGTGTAATGTCATGAACTTTATCTTTGTCCGTATCATAAGTTTTAGTTGTATAACCTTGACCTACTGGCTTCAGTGTCGATTTGTATACTTCACCCGTATCTGGATCTGTTCTTCTTGGTGAAGCTAAGCTGTAGATGATCAGGTCAACTTGGCCTAGGTCCTTTTTGATCTTTTTGATAGCGGCTTTCTTAATCTCATCTGAGAATGCATCGCCATTCATAGTCTCGGCGTACAAACCTTCAGCTTTTGCTTGCTCGTGAAATGCAGCAGTATTATACCAACCAGCCGTACCGGTTTTGCGTTCTGAAGGCTCTTTTTCAAAACAAATACCTAAGGTTTTCGCACCGAAACCGAATGCGGATGTAATGCGGGAAGCCAGGCCGTAACCTGTAGAACAACCAATCACTAGCACATTTTTCGGACCTTCAATTTCAGCTTTGGCCTTCACATTTTGTGATTTTACGTAGTTGATTTGGTTTTCAACGCTTTTTGCGCAGCCTACAGGATGGGCATTAGTACAGATGAAACCTCTAATTTTTGGCTTGATGACCATAATAACTTCCTTTTTTATCGCACAATTTAATTAAGCGCGATTGATTAAATGGCTGATGGCATTGATGCGTCAACGCATAAGTAGAATTTAACAATTCTGGACATTCTACTCACCATCAGCTGATATATCTAACAAACCCGCGCATTCTAGTGCCATTAAGGCAATAAACAAATCAGATCAGATCGAAAAGTTACTCTCGATTTTCAAAATACTCTTGTTCAGACACTTTGTGATAAGCCTTTACGTCTTGTAGAAAGGCATCATATGAGGCATAAATTTTATCAAACATGGCATCTTCTGAGCGCTTTTGTTTAATGACTTTTGCGGTGGCTAATTTTAATGCTTGCATGACATCTTTTGGTAAAGGTAGCATCTCAATATTATGCTCATCTAACAATTGCTTCATTGCATTTGGGTTTCTAGCGGTGTATTCGTCTAGCATGTCTTGATTAGCTGCGCGTGTAGCAACTTCGACGATCTTTTGTAGGTCTTTAGGTAAAGCGTCAAATGCCGCCTTATTTACCGTAAATTCAAGCAGTGTGCCTGGCTCATGCCAACCGCTGTGGTAGTAGTATTTTGCCACTTTGTGCAAACCGAAGGCTAAATCGTTGTATGGACCTACCCACTCAGTCGCATCAATCACGCCCGTTTGCATGGCAGTGAATAACTCACCACCGGTTAACGTAATTGGTAAGCCGCCCACTTCCTTAAATACTTCGCCACCCAAACCAGGGATGCGCATTTTTAAACCTTGAAAGTCATCTAAGCTATTGATTTCTTTTTTAAACCAGCCAGCCATTTGTGTACCAGAACTGCCACCGGCAAAAGGAATTACTCCGTATGGTTCATATAACTCGCGCCATAGCTTCATGCCGCCGCCGTAATGTAACCAAGCGTTCATTTCTGTTGCATTCATACCAAACGGAATAGACGCGAAAATAGGTGATGCCGGCATTTTACCCTTCCAATAATAAGCACCTGCATGGCCCATTTGAACACTACCACTGGAAACTGCATCAAAAACTTCAAAGCCAGGTACAAGTTCGCCAGCACCGTAAACTCGCACTTCCATGCGACCGCCGGACATGTCATTCACGTATTCAGCAAAGGTTTCAGGCCCTTTACCTAAGCCAGGAAAGTTTTTAGGCCAAGAGGTAACCAATTTCCATTTAATGGTTTCGGTGGGTGCAACACTGCCAGCTGTATTTGCGGTACCTTCACTTTTCCCGCCGCATGCAGCTAATCCTAATACTGCCGCAACTGCAAATAACAAACTCAATGACGTTTTCATTTCTACTCTCCGTTAAAAATAAATCTAGTTGTTAGCGTAAACAAGCGATGGCAACCAAGTGACTATGTCTGGCCAAATTGCCATTAAAACTAGTAATACTAGTTGAATGATAATAAACGGTATCACACCTTTGTAAATCTGCTCTGTTTTGACAGATTCTGGCGTAACACCGCGAAGATAAAACAAAGCAAAACCAAAAGGGGGTGTTAGGAAACTAGTTTGCAAGTTTACTGCAATCATAATTCCTAACCAAACTGGGTCCATTCCCATGACAAGTAAGATCGGAGCGATGATAGGCACAACAACAAATGTAATTTCAATAAAATCGAGTATAAAACCTAAAAGAAAAATCACCACCATAACTAACAACATCGCGGTAAATGCACCACCCGGTAAATCGTTGAAGAATTCTTGTAAGAGTTCTTCACCACCAAATCCGCGAAAGACCAATGAAAATATCGATGCGCCAATCAGAATTAGAAAAACCATTGATGTGACTTTTGTCGTTTCTCGCACCACATACTTGGTATTACTAGTATTTATTTGTTTCTTGAATAAAGCAAGGAACACCGCGCCAATCGCGCCGACGCCAGCAGCTTCTGTTGGTGTCGCCTTGCCAGTTAATATTGAGCCAAGAACAGCGGCAATAAGGAACAAGGGTGGTAGAAGAGCCGTGAGTAGTTCTTTTAAATTCGCGTGTTCGCTTTCCTGACCCTGAACTGGCACTTGGCTTGGGCTAAACTTACTCACTGCCCATAAATATAATAGGTAGAAAATAACTAAAATTAAGCCTGGTACAATGGCTCCTACGAATAAGTCACCCACCGACACACTTTCTGGCGAGAATATGCCCATATCCAGTTGTGCTTTTTGATAGGCGCTTGATAGTACATCACCAAGTAAAACTAACGCGATAGAAGGCGGTATTATTTGCCCTAAGGTACCTGTCGCACAAATTGTGCCTGTTGCCAAAGAAGTTGAATATCCACGTTTTAACATTGTTGGTAAAGAAAGCAGGCCCATGGTGACCACTGTTGCACCAACAATTCCGGTACTGGCAGCCAGCAACATCCCAACAAGAACAACCGAAACGCCCAGTCCCGTTTTAAAGCGCCCTAACAAACCTGACATTGCGACTAATAAATCTTCCGCAATTTTGGACCGTTCCAGAACAACACCCATGAATACAAACAGGGGGACTGCAACCAAAGTTTGATTATTAACAATACCGAATAAGCGACTTGGCGTTGCCAATAAGTAGCCAGCATCAAAAACACCTAAACTTATTCCGATACCAGCAAAGAGGAGCGAGGTTCCAGCTAAGGTTAAAGCGACTGGGTAGCCGAGTAGCAAAACACAACAGACAACTAAAAACAAAACGAGAGAAAGGATTTCCATTATTTAGCGACTCCCATTAGGAGCAAACTTTGCTTAATGACTTCAGAGATCCCTTGCAAGAGCATGGTAATAGAAAAAAGAAGAATGAATGATTTTAAAATATATAAGAATGGCAGACCGCCTGATTCCATTGATGATTCGAGTGTTTGCCACGACTCAATCACGTAATGCCAACTGACAACAGTGATAAATACCATCACAGGCAATAACAAAAACAATGTACCTAAAAGATTGACGAGTGCTTTCTGTTTTTCACTGAAGCGTCTATAAAACACATCAACCCGAACGTGTCCGTCATCTTGCAAGGTATAGGCGCTTCCGAGCAGAAAAACAGCTGCATGTAGGTAAATTACTGACTCTTGCATGGCTATCCAGCCTAGATTAAAGCCATAGCGCAGCACGACAACAACAAATGTAATAACAGCCATAAAAAACGTTAAATAGCTAATTCCTTGCCCGAGTTTTTTATTAACAAGATCAATGACTGTTGATACAGTTGAAACAGTACTTATTAACGACATGGCATTTCCTAGCCTTTGATTTTTTTAGCAAATATTAACAAAGCTAAACTTGTAAGCAACGAAAATACACGTACTTTTTAGTAGTTAAACTTCATAGACCAGTGAATTAGCAATTGTTAATCAATATGCATTCTTATCAACAAAGCCTTTCAATACTGTTTTAATAATAATCTTAATGTCCAACCAAACTGTCCAGCGGTGAATATAGTCCAAGTCGTATTCAACTCGCTTGACCATTTTATTCACTGTCTCTGTTTCACCTCGAAAACCATTGATTTGAGCCCAGCCGGTGATTCCCGGTTTTACTTTGTGGCGCAACATATAGCCTTCGATCAACTTACGATACTCTTCATTATGAGCTACAGCATGCGGACGAGGGCCTACAATTGACATGCGTCCTTGCAATACATTTATGAATTGTGGAAGCTCATCTAGTGACGTGCGACGAAGGAACGCGCCAAAGGGAGTAATTCTCGCATCGCCTTTAACGGCTTGCTGAACTTCTTGGCCATTATCAAGGGTTGTCATTGTTCGGAATTTATAAACTTTTATTTGCCTACCGTCTAAACCATAACGGTTTTGCTTAAATATTGCTGGGCCCTTCGATGTAAGTTTAATTCCTATAGCAATAAGAACCATAGGAAGTGCTATCAAAGCGAGTATGCAAGAGCCAATGATGATATCCTCAGCTCTTTTAAGGACGTTATTTGCTCCTTGGAACGGTGTATCGAAGACACTCAAAGTTTGCACTGAGCCGACCGTTTGCCAGCGAGCATTAAGTAAATTATAAATAAAGAAATTTGGAATAATATATACGTTGCAAGTGGTGTCACTGCAACGATTTAAAATTTGCATGATTCGCGTTTCAGCACTCATAGGCATTGCAATGTAGATGAAGTCTATTTCACCGCGATTAGCCGCCTGTAAAGCATCTTCAACGGTACCAACCAAATGCCGGATGCACTCTTCAGAAAGCCGACTCGGATCACGATCGTCGTATATGCCTTGAAGTCGGATTCCTAAATGCTCATTTTCAAGAATTTGCATGGCAAGATTATGACCGGCCGGTGTTGCACCAATAACTGCCGCATACCGAGAGTTTCGCCCTTTCTTACGCAAAACAAACAAAAACTCTCTAAATACGATTCGCCATGCAGCTAAAGCCGGATAAGTGGCAACGAGCCACATTAAAATAGTGACTTCACCATAGGCAGCCAAAGAAGGAAAAAAATAAGCAAAACCAATGATACCTAAACCAGTTACAGTCCAGGTTAGCGTTGTGTATTTGATAAGAGTAGTCGTCGGCTGAGTTCGCCATGACCTATATAAATCAAGTGCCTCAGCAGTAACATTGAAGCCAATGATACCAAAGAATAGCAAAATGACACTGGACGCTTCAATGTTGACGTTGCGAGCAGATAAGATTAGAAAATAAAGCGTCGTAATAACAATAAGGTCAACAAGACGATAAAGCGTCGAAAAGCTACTCTTATGCGACTGAATAATGCCAGCACTTCTGCCTCTACTGGTTGACTCTTTTCTCATTTTAATTCCTGCACAAACAAAGTAATTCCCTCATAACACCTTTCGCCAAGCGACTTTAAATAGCGCTACAGAGCAATATGATAACACGACAAATTGGGATTTGACTTCAATTACCATAATAAGAAGCTAAGTTTGATTCACTGGTAGCCAATTTGTACATTGTTTTAAGCGCAAGGGATAGGATACAATGAGCGCTTACGAGAAAGATTGGGTAATGATGTAAACCTTTTGCTCAAACTAGTGGTAACGAAAACAAGGTCAAACATCACTAAGTGTATGCTTTGATTAGCAGCATTCACAATTATAAAAACAAAAAGGGCAAAGGAATGAAGTTATTGAAAGTTACTTCCGCTATTTTATGCGCACTCACTAGCATAGGCATAAGTGCACAACAGTTTGAAGATGCAGCCAGCATAGAACTCGGTAGTTTCGACCTTACCCCAACTCTCGATGTTGGTTTTCGTTACGACGACAACGTTATCCGCTCGAATACCGATAAAATAGACAGCTGGTCACAGATAATTTCACCTCAAGTGGTGTTACTCAATAGCTTCGGCTCTAGCCAAGTGCGGTTTGGTTATCGTTTGCGAAATGAACGTTTCTACAGCAGTGAACAAGACAACTATACCGATCACTTTTTAACTGCCGCTGTTGATTTTGAATTGAATTCTCGTCATCGATTAGATATCGGAATTGACTACACTGACGGTCACGAAGATCGTGGTACAGGCTTTTCAATTGGTAACGCTCAAGCACTCGCCACACCCGACAAGTTCAAGCAAGGTGAGTTTGATATCTTATATTCATACGGTGCGTTTAATGCCGACGGGCGTTTAGAAGCTAATTTCAATATTACCAACCGCGATTATGATTTAAACACGCCACAGTACATGGCTCGTGACAGAACCTTCACGACACTAGGCGGTACTTTTTTCTACCGAATTGGCGCGGCAACTGATGCGACTTTCGACATTCTTTATAAAGATGTAAATTACAAATTCGACATCAACTCAGCTTCCCCACTCGATAGTGAGCAGCTCTCCTATCTTGTGGGTTTGAAATGGGAAGCGACATCCAAAACCTCAGGTTTTGCTAAAATAGGTTATCAAGAAAAAGATTTCCATTCGCCTTTGCGTGAAGACTTCGATGGCATTGATTGGGCAGCAGGTGTTATTTGGGAACCAGTTGAGTATTCAACTGTCGAATTCACTACCCGCAACGATACGAACGAAACAAATGGCGAAGGTAACTTTATCCACGGCCGCGATTATCAAGTAGAGTGGCGACACGAATGGTTAGAAAGATTACGCAGTTCAGCTTCTTATACTTGGGGCACCGACACCTATGAAGGTCAAACTGGTGACTTCGGGGTACGTGAAGACGATTTAGTAAGATTTAAAGCTTCTTTGTATTATCAGTTCAGACGTTGGGTGAATATCGAAGTTGGTTACATTTATGACCAACGTGACAGCAACCGTTCAGCCATTGAATACGACCGAAATCAGTTTATAATCAACGCATTATTTACACTGTAGTCGTTTGAAAATAAGGAATTTATGAAGTTGAATTTCCCTTCATTTGTAAGATATTTAGTACTACTATGTATGTCCATCCTTGCTGTCTGTACAAGTGTGCAGGCACAAGTTAACGCAGATTTAAGTCAATACACCTTAGGTTCTGGAGACGTAGTTAAAATCACTGTGTTCGGCCAAGATGACTTAACGGTGCAAACTCGACTATCTAATGTAGGCGTTATTAACTATCCCTTTCTAGGCGACATCAACCTTGTCGGTTTAACTGTAAATGAGGTTGAAAGTAAAATAGATACAGGTCTTCGCGGAGACTACCTAGTCAATCCATCTGTTTCAGTTACGGTGCTGGAATACCGCCCATTCTTCATTGATGGTGCCGTTCGGCGCGCTGGCGGTTATCCCTATCAGCCAGGCTTATCCGTAAACAAAGCGGCCGCTATCGCTGGCGGATATACTGAGCGAGCTTTGAAAGAAAAAATTATTATTGTCAGAAGAATTGCTGGCGTTGAAACTACTATAGAAGCTTCTGCATCGGATACTATATTGCCAGGCGATATCGTTACCGTGCAGGAACGCTTTTTCTAAATTTAGAGAGTAATATGTCGTCGCGTGCTAACGAGCAAATTGAAGCAAAACTGATTGATACAGATATCATCGACTTTGGACAATATTGGACAACCGTTAAACGCTACCTATGGCGGATCCTAGGCTTAGCTTTACTTCTAACGATACTCGTTACCCTTGTCGTTTTATCAATGACCCCACGCTATATTGCTACCGCCTCACTTCTTATTGAAGCCGAACAAGCCAATGTTCTGTCGATAGAAGAAGTGTATGGCCTCGATTCTAGCCGCAAGGAATACTTCGAAACTCAGTATGAAATATTACGGTCTCGCCATATTGCTGAGAAAGTCGTGAATGAGCTGAAACTATATGAAAACCCGCTGTATAACCTTGACGTTATCAATGCAAACGAGGATGGAATGTCATCCTATATAAAGTCCGCTCAAAACTTTGTTAGAACTAGCCTCCCATTTTTACCTCAACAAGATGAAGTCGTAAAATCGGAAGAGGAGTTGCTTGCAGAACGCAAATCATATGCCGTTAGTCAGTTAATGGAATATATAACAATTAGTCCGTTACGAAATACTCAAGTAGTGAATATTTCATTCGAGAGCGCAGACGCAAAATTATCAGCACTAGTCGCAAACACCTTGTCTGACGTTTACATAGAAAACTACTTAGAAAGTAAGTTAGATATGACAGCCAAAGCAACCACTTGGCTCAATGAAAGTTTACAAGGATTGCGCACCAAGCTAGATGTCGCAGAGAAAAACTTATCGGATTTTTACGAACGTGAGCAACTAGTCGACATCGATGGTGTTGTGGGATTGGCTTCAGAGCAACTGCAGCAACTAAGTGATCAACTTATCGACGCACAAGTTCTTTTGCAACGTAACAAAACAATCTACGAACAAATCAATCAATCTGGTGCTGACTTCGCCCTGCTGTCTAGTTTGCCTGAAGTGCTTAACCACCCCTCTATTCAAAACATTAAACGTGAGGAAGTGGTTGCGGAAAGCAGAGTTTCTGAATTGAAAGAAGTCTACGGCCCGAAGCATCCTAATATGATTGCAGCCATCGCAGAGCTCACATCAATTAGAAACAGTATTCGTAATCAAATTACCGTACTTATGTCGGGTATCACCACCGAATATCGAACCGCTCAAAATAAAGTAGCCGCATTGAAAAAAGATGTTGAAGCCGCCAAAAGTGAATTTCGTAAACTGTCTAGTTTAGAAAACCAACGTAAAGCACTGCAACGTGACGTAGACACCAATCAACAGCTTTACAATTCGTTTTTCACGCGCTTGAAAGAAACGGATCAATTAGGTGGCTTCGAATCAGCAAATGCACGCATACTTGACTCAGCAACACCGCCAAGCAATCCAGCGAAGCCGAAAAAAGGACTCATTATTGCAGCAGCGTTCGTATTAAGTTTGGGTTTGGGCGTATTTCTAGCATTATCACTTGAAGCACTCAACAGTGGCATTCGCTCAGTTGATGATGTCGAGCGTAAGCTCGGACAACGTATGCTGGGTATCATTCCATGGCAAGCACACAAACGAAATCAGAATCTACCGTTGCGCCACTTCTTCGACAATAGCCATCACATGTTCAGTGAGGCAGTTAGAACATTGCGGACAAGTTTGCAATTATTGAACCTCGACAAACCATCACAAACGGTATTGGTCACATCGAGTGTTCCACGCGAAGGAAAAAGCACCGTCTCAATCAACTTAGCGTTTGCTATGGGCCAACTCAGTAAAGTGTTATTACTCGACACTGACTTGCGCCGTCCGACACTTGCAAAACAATTTGATCTTCCCGGTTTTCAACCCGGCTTGTCTAATTTAATTGCTGGGACTCACACTCTTGAAGAATGCATAGTCACGGACGAAAAATCGGGTATCGACTTAATTTGTGCGGGAAGTTCACCGCCAAATCCACAAGAGCTTCTGGCTTCAGAACAATTTACTCTATTGATGGCAAAACTAAAGACGCAGTATGAACATATCATTGTCGACAGCGCGCCAACTCAAGCCGTGAGCGATGCTGTTATCGTTTCTAAGTTATGCGATTCAGTGGTATACGTTGTTAGATCGGATAGCACCAGTTTCAAAATTATCAACAACGGTTTATCTCGCTTTATGCAAATTGGACATCGAGTAGATGGTGTGGTGCTGAATCAAGTAGACTTGAAAAAGGCCAAAAAGACTGGTGAATACTCTGGCTATTATGATCAGTACGGCTACAATAGCTATCCTTCGGAATCACAAAAGTCTTGATAGATCTTCACAGCCATATTCTTCCGGGAATTGATGATGGTGCGAAAACACTAGAGGATGCTGTTGCACTCGCCATGCATTCACACGAATGCGGTGTTACTCACATGGTCTGTACGCCACATATTCACCAAGGCGTATTTGACAATAACATAACCAGTATTAGCACCGCTTTTAATCAGTTGCTTATTGCCCTTAAAGAACAAAACATTCCACTTAAATTAGCGTTCAGTTGTGAAGTGCGAGTCACACCAGATATATTAACTTGGGTCGCTAGCAACTCACTACCCTTTTTAGGCGAATGGGAAGGCAAAAAAGTTCTATTGTTAGAACTACCACACAGCCATATTCCACCAGGTATTGAAAACCTTGTACGCTGGTTATTGAAAAATAATATTCAACCTGTCATACCCCATCCAGAGCGCAACCGTGACATCATAGCTGATTACAATAGGATATTATTCTTAAAACGTATTGGCTGCTTGTTTCAAGTGACTGCAGGCGCATTTATAGGCCGCTTTAACGAACAAATTCAAAGTCTCGCTGAACAGTTACTTGCTGAAGACCTCGTTTCTTATGTGGCTTCCGATATGCATAGTATTAATCGACGCCCGAATGATATGCAGGCTTGTAAAGAGGCGATCACACAGCTTAGCAACACTGACACTGCAAACAAGCTTGTTTTTGATGTACCATCAGTTATCACTCAAAACCTAGTTTGGCAATAATACTGCCAGCACACCGAGTAGAATCGCAACCGTGCCATTAAACATGAACAAACAAATTAAATGGGTCACTCTAAAGTGTCGTAAGTATTTATTCGTTTTTTCATTCGGTTTCATCGCTTTACTTGGCTTGTATAACACTGTGAATTATGGCCTTGCTAGCTTGAACTTCTACTCTGTTCAAAACACCTTGTCAGCTTGGCGGACAAATAAACAGTTACTTACTGAAGAAAGCTACAGCAAAGCAAAGCAAGTGATTGCAACAGCGCGACAGCGACATCCTGGGCACCCCCTTTATATAGATCTCCTAGCACAAGTGTATGAGTGGGGAGCGATTGCAGGATATGAGGATAGACCCGCTGCACTTGAAGTATCGAAGCAGCTTTATCTGAAAGAAACTAAAATGCGCCCTACTTGGCCCGTCAGCTACGCTTCTTTGGCAATGAATAAGTGGCTTACAAATGAATTTGATGCTGAATTAGTCGAGTACCTAAGATTAGCAAATAGGTACGGTCCCAAAAAGGCAGAAGTCAACGTTGTATTTGTAGAACTAGGTTTAGCCTTATACGCAGGCAACCATCCTTTTTATAATGAACTTCGACCTTATATGAGTGAACGACTTTCTCAAGGTATGCGCAATCCTCAGAGCAGAGAAAGAGTCTTATTTGCTATCGAAAATCATAAGGCAAAAAGAACCGTATGCCGTTGGTTAAAAGATACCGATGAATTTGTTAGCCACAACATATTGAGATGCAATAATACGTAGTGCTGCGCCACTGCCTGATGAATAGAGTTCAGACGAATACAAGTTTGTGCAAGCAAATCAACACTAAGAGGTTTGTTTTCGTCTATTTAGTTTCAAGCTACTTATAACCATACTCAAACCTAAGAAAACCACGAAGTAACTCGCATTAGCAAAAGCCTGCAGCGGAAAGTCGACTGTCATATGTAGCAACATCCCAATAATCACCATGCAACAAGCAAATGAAGCCCCTTTAAAAATAGAGTTTCGCCGATAGCGCATAGCACGCACAGATTTATAAAATGCGAGAAAAACTAGCAAGGCTAAAATGCTGATTCCGGGTATACCATATTCGATGGTCATCTGCAGAAAGTCGTTATGTGCATGGTCGTAAAATGAGTGCACATCGCTGCTTTTATAAGACGGGAACACACTATAAAAACTGCCAGCGCCCGTTCCTGATATCGGATAATCAATTACCATAGGTAACGCATCTATGATGACTTCGTCCCTGCTTTCGCGTTGCAAAGAAGTTTCAGTAAGACGTTGCTGCACTTTATCCAAACCAAACCAAGCACTCACAATAACTAAATCGATAACAAACATACTTATAATTAAAATAGTTAGGCCTTTGCTTCGCTGCTTCACTAATAGTAGCGCCATTAGTCCAACGATCGTCATAGAAACAAAGAATGCGGTATTACCCATTCGAGATCGCGACATAACCAATGCTATGACCATTATCGCTAAACTGATACGTATTAGTGCTTTACTACCTAACATGGCTGTTGCGACAGAGCGAAGCCACTCTTTACGCGAATTCAACTTGTCTTTTTGTAAACTTGTTACCATCAAGCCTATGCCAGCCGCTAAACACATCATCAAGAAATTTGCATAGTGGTTCCGATAAACGAAACTCCCAGTCGCAGACTCGCTGACATCAATGCCAAATACTAAACTAGTTTGAGAGCCTAGAAGTATTTCAAGTGCTCCGTAAACAGCTTGGACAGTGCCTGCCGCGACCATAATTGTAAGTAATAATTTAATTCTCTTCTCGTCATTCACTAGTAACAAAGTACAGATAAATAAACAGAAGTAGGCCAATAGTTTGAAAAAGCTTATGGCGCTTTGCCCAGGATCAAGAGAGAAATAAAAGGTGGATACATTAGCCAAAACTTGAATCTCATGAGCTTTCGGGGAAATGATTGAAACTAAAACCTCCGGCATAGGGATGACTTGAATACAAGCAACAATGATAAATGCCAACCACAGATATACCATCTTGAGGTACGTGCCCACTCCCAACCATCTGTTGTCTCTATAGTGCCATACACAAGCAAGTGACAGGCCAAAAATAAGTATCTGTAGAAAACTCCACGCCCATGGTCTATTTGCTCCCAGCGGTAATGGAAGAATGAAAATGATACTCAAGAGGACATAAAAAAGTATGTTTGATGTTTTACTTTGCAATTTTAATTTTTCTTTTTATTTGCGTTAAAATTATATACAAAAAAGCCCCTTAATTAAGGGGCTTAAAATAAGTTAATCATCTTTCATCAGGGGCAATAGCGAGCTTAGTTTGATGAAGCCGTTGTATCACCGCCGCCAGTGCCACCAGCACCAACGCCAGAACCAACAGGCTGTACCGGCTGAGATACCGTTGTACCAGCTGCCGTAGCCACTGATACTCTGCTAGGGTCAGCACCCGCTTGCAATGCCGCAATTAATGCGTCGTCAGGCGTTATCACACCGGTCAATGCAGCGCCGTCTAATACTTCTTGGGAAAAGTCTGGATATAACACAACGCCAAGAGTAATGACTTCAATCACTTTTTCAGGATATTCTTCGATGAGCGTTTTAGTAACATCAATTAGACTATTAACAACTACCATTTCACGGTAAAAAGCGTTTGATAGCGTTACATTAAATGCCACTGCCGACTTCGCATCAGGTGTAAGAGTGGTATCATCTTTTGTCATAGATTGATCGATAGCACCAGATATAGCTTGAGGAGTTGTGCTGCCGCGTTCCATCAATTGAACAACAACATCATGCAAACGATTACCTGGTTGTACTTCATCACCAAATAAACTAGCTGTGTTAATTTGCTGTGCAAAAACAGTGAAAGCGCTCAGCGAAAGCAAGAGTGCACAGGTGATAAAACGACGCATAATATAATTCCTTAAATATGTTGAGGCATACTTCGCCACAATGCCTAATTTTAGAGAGCATTGCTCATTAAAGCAACCTATTAATAATGAACAAAACCAAGCCGCTGCATGAAGCTTGGTTAAAATTCCAGAAACTAATCAATATTTGCCTTTGGCGCACCAATGAAATAGCCTTGCTGAAAGTCGACATGAGCCCCTTTCAACCAATCAGATTCTTCTAAACTCTCCACCATTTCTGCAATAACTTGAATATTCAAACCATGCGCAATGGACACCAACGATTGGACGAATAGCTGGTTATCAGGTTCATTGTGAATGTTTCGAATAAAACGCCCGTCTAATTTTAAGAAATCAGGTCGAATGTCACGCAAGTGAGTAATACCGGCTAATTGTGCACCGAAACGTTCCACCGTGATTCTTACACCAGCTTGCTTCAACTGCGTCACAAAGCCGGATAATTGATTCACATCATTCACCAATGCGCGTTCAGGAATTTCGAGTACCAATTTTTTGCAAATGTCGCTATTTTTAGGTAATTGAGTTAAAAACCAAGTTTGAAAGTCTGCGTCCAACATAGAGACGCGAGAAATATTAATTCCTACCGATCCTTGTGCCGCTGGAATTTGCTCCAAAGCCTGAGAAAGTATCATTTGGTCTAGCTTTTCTGCGAAATCCAATCTTACTGAAGCGGGAACTAATTGTGCCATTGGTAAAGATTCGCTGGTCGTTTTGTTAGGCAAACGTGCAAACCACTCCTCATACAAAAGCTCATCTTTAGCTGAAACAATTGGTTGCTTAGCAAAGTCAGCAGTGCCTAACTCAATTAATGCCTGGATTTTTTCACGCCATTCCTCGTTGCTTCTTGAGACAGTTAGATTAGACGCAAGTTGCCAGCGAGTTGATGAAGTACTAGCAATGGCAAGTGCACTGTCTACTTTTTCCATTGTTGCTTTTACGTCATCACCGCACAAGAACTCAGTTGCTCCCGCGTGCGCAGTTCCTTGCTCATATTCTGTCTTTTCCAAACGTAAGAAGCTGGTAGATAGCTCCTCAAGCAGCGTTTCACACTTCTCTTTAGCGCAATCTTCAATAACGAGAGAAAAATCAGCGCCATTTAATCGATACAGATTAAAGTTAGGGAATGATTGCGAAGTTACTTTCTTAATAGCGTCACAGACACTCACAATATAGCTATCGCCTACTTCGCCGCCGAACGCACGATTAACATGCGCCAGGCTACTGCATCGAATAATGATTAAGAAACCCTGAGAATGCTGTTCAGAATCAGTCAGAATTTGTCTTAATGCCAGCTCAAACGCACGCCGGTTACCAACCTTTGTTAGGGTGTCAGAATAGGCAAATTGACGATACTTTTCAGACTGTTCGCTTAATTGCGTGAACATTTTCGATAACTTCGTCGACATGCTGTTAACAGCTTTGACAAAGGTACTTAACTCCGGAGTACTTGGGACATGCTTGACTGTTCCAAAGTTTTTATTACTGATAGCCTCAACCTGCGTGACGACGTCAATTAATGGGCGTGTAATGAGTCGAACCATACCCCACACAAAAATCATCGCCAACACAAAAATAACCACGACAAGCCAAAATGTATCTACTGTATTTCGCCAAAGTTGCTCATAGCCAAACCCCGGGTTACTCGTAACTTGCAAACTACCAGCAATCTGCCAACCGGTATTTAAATTAGTTGTCGCAACAGGTGCGTTTATTACAAACATATCCATAAACCAATCAGGGATCGTTTGCATGGCCTTGGGGTTTTTCTTTTCCAGAATAACGTTGCCGTCGGCATCACTTAATTGAATAGATTGATAATAACCGCGATCAAAGATAGCGTTTGTCATCGTTTCGATAATAGGAATATTTTCCTCATCACCGACATAAGGAGTAATAGACAGACCTAGTGACGTTGCGGTGTCTTGAGCATGGGATGCCAGCTGTTGCTGAATGAAGTCGCGCGTATTATTCACATTCACCCATAAAGTGCCTATGAATACTAAAAAGAGCACCACAAAAAAACCAATTCCAAACTGTTTAGCTAACGACATGCGTTGCTTCCTTCCTTTAAAATGCGTTTATTCGCAACACGCAAAACTTGCTAAATACTGTCACCCTGTACAAAGTGATTAAAGCTCGTGTTTCATTCGTTTTGTTAGATCTTGCCATAAACTATTATTGTTTTTCGACTGTAAACGTCTTCCCTGCCCTTGTGACTTAGCATGCCACAAACCATCTCCATTGAAACTGTAAATTGGAATCAAATCTCTTCTTTGAGTGGCTGGTAATATTCTTCGATTGATATTATCCAACACTAAAGGAACTGATTTGGGTGTTTCGTAGTATGCCAGTACCATGTGCGCTTGGCGAGGTCTAGTCGCGGTAACGTACATTAAGCGCAGCTTCTTTTCTGAAACACCTAAAGCGATTAAACTGAAGTATTTAGCGATGGTGAAATCTTCACAGTCACCGGCATTACTAGCCAGGAACTCGATGGGAGTGGCCCAATAGTCATTTTTTCCCCAATGCGCTTTATCATCGACAAAATCTATATCATTGAAAAAACGATTAATTTCATATAGTTGATCATCAATAGGCTTATCTTTTTGCTGTTCCAGCAATGATTGCCAATCGCGAACACGCGCTTCGGCTTCTTGGTTGTATTGTATGTTGATGGACTGGAAAAGTTTTTCGGTGAAGCTTATTTCGGACAGGGCGAAGCTTCCTGGCATTATGAGTAGGAAAAGGAGGCTAAGGAAATGTAAACAATGCCGATTAGGTGTCACAAATGCCCTTTATAGTCATCGAGTTATTAATAAACTAATTGCAAAAATGCCATAGCGGTTATTTTAAAATGCCATAATAGCGCAGTGAGAGTTCCTTAGATGATATAAAGAATTGTTCTTGAGTATAAAATTGAATCTAAATTCTATGGGACATTGTCGAAATTTAGTAACATTATAGAAAAAGAGCCGTCGAAATTTGACAAAATGACGTGAGTAAGTTTTTAGACCCTATGGAATTATTAAACCATTTTATTTTAAATCGAGCAGTATATAGATGAAATTAGAAGAAGTTACATTTACGAATGTAGGTGGATTGAAGACTGCCTGTATTGATAGGAGACAGTTGGTTGAATTGATTGTTAATGCGTCTAAAAAATATAAAACGAATGAGAGTCAAAAAAATCCACTCATCATATTTGACATTAATGGACACGCCATTTCATTAGCTAATAGCAGCCCCATTTTTAAACAATCATTGTCACAGGCTAATATTATTCATGCAGATGGACAAAGCGTAGTCGTCATGTCCAAGTTGACCGATGGACCATCAATACCAGAGAGAAGCGCAACGACAGATACTATTCATGACATACCAAGTATGTGCTCACAAAAATTAACTCACTTTTTGTTTGGTGGCAGTAAAAGAATTGTTGAAGAATGCGCAGTTATTCTCAGCCAAAAATACTCTAACTTTCAAATTGCTGGAACGCAAAACGGATACTTCACGGCAAAGCAAGAAGAGAAGATTATAAAAACTATCAATAACTCCAAAGCCGATATATTGTGGGTTGGCTTAGGAAAGCCTACTGAGCAAAGGTGGGTCATTGATAATAAACATAGACTTAATGTTGCTGTAATTATTACATGTGGTGGTTGCTATAATTATGTGACCGGAGATTATGCAAGAGCTCCCTTATGGATGCAGAATATTGGTATAGAGTGGCTACATAGAGTAGTCTTAGAGCCTAGAAAGCTCTTCTGGCGGTATGTGATCACCATACCACATAGTATTTATTGTGTTTTGAAACACAAATTTATTAAGAGCCATGATGAAAACTAAAGTTCTTTTCTTACATAAATGCTTTGTAAAAGGTGGTGGCATTGAACGAGTTCATCAAAACTTGGCTTTTGCATTGTCAGAACAAAGTGTTGAAAGTTCATTTTTTATATTAGACGGTTTTAACAAGAGTGAAGAAGGCTTCACGTTATTACAAAGGCAGCATAAGGCACAGAGAGCCCCTAAGAAAGCAAATTTAATTTGTAAGTTAAACTCACTTTTTGAATCTGTTAAATCACAAAATATCACTGCTATCATATCTGCTACGGAAACTGCGAATATCTCAGCTTTCATTTGCAAACTCCGGTTTCCTCACGTTCAAATAGTTTATACTCGGCATTGCGCCTTTGATGTCAGTGATCAAAGGCTTCCTCCTTTTGCAATAAAGTTACTTTACAGTTTGTATTTGTTAAATGGTAACGTTGTAGCCGTTTCCAATTCATTACAAAAACAAATTAGTGCCTCAGTAATATGGGGAAAAAAGAAAATTCACTTTATCCCAAATGCAGTGGTTTCAGACAAGATCCTTGCATTATCGTTACATGATGAAGAATTAGAAGTTGAAGGGCAGTATTTTATAGCCGTCGGACGGCTGGTTGAACAAAAGGGGTTCGATCTTTTACTTAAAGCTTACTGCATTGCTGTAAATGAAGATAACAGCTTACCAAAACTATTTATTGCTGGTGAGGGTGAGGAGGAGCAACATTTAAAAGAATTAGCAATTGAACTAGGAATAAGCAAGCTAGTTCATTTCTTAGGTTTTGTTTCTAACCCTTACTGCATAATTAAATCAGCAAGTGCTTTCATTCTATCCTCGCGCCATGAAGGAATGCCGACAGTACTCGTAGAGGCTATGGCACTCGGTACGCCAGTTATTGCGTTCAACTGTCCTACCGGTCCTGACGAACTAATCATAGATGCTCAGAATGGCTCACTAGTTGAGCATTTAAATGTTAATAAGCTCGCAGAATCCATTATTGATTTCTCTTCACTACCCCGCTCAAACTTAGATAAAACAGTTGAACATTTTTCGTATTCAAAAGTTGCTTCTAGCTATGCTGCTATAATTGGAGAGTCTGTTTAATGGCAAAAATAGCGATAATCCTCCATGACTTACGCGGTGGTGGCGCGGAAAAAATGATGGTTAGACTTGCCAATCAACTTTGTGACGACGGTGATACGGTTGACATGATTTTAATCACAAGCGGTGGGTCAAATAAAAACTACCTTTCAAAAAAAGTAAACCTCATTGAGCTTACCTGCGATAGAACATTGGATTCTTTTGTTCCACTTCGACGTGCTTTAAAGCAATCAAGCCCTAATGGTATTCTATCAGTACTGACTCATATCAATGTTATTAGTGCCTTTGTGTGCTTATCACTAGGCTGGCTAAAAAAACTAAGGGTTAGCGAGAGAAATGCCTTTTCATTAGATAAAAAAGTTAATTCAAATAAAGTAATGAAAGCTGCCTATGCCTTAGCCCCCTTTATTTACCGTTTTATTCCAAACCCTGTGATAGCAGTATCGCAAGGGGTAGCTGATGATCTTATTAAGACGACTATTGTAAGACCCATAGATATTGTGACCGCTCCAAATCCCGTTATTACAAGAGACTTGCAAATGATGGCGCAAAAAAGTGCAACCCACCCGTGGTTGATAGATAAAAGCTCCAAAGTCATAGTGTCAGTTGGTCGACTTGCCTATCAAAAAGGCTTTGACATTTTAATTGATGCATTTTACAAAGTTCAAAATGAAATTGACTGCAAACTGATTATTTTCGGTGAAGGTGAAAAACGAGCTAGTCTAGAAAAACAAATTGAAAGCCTTGGGTTACAGACGAGCATTTCGATGCCCGGTTATTGCGAAAATGTTATCGCTGAAGTTAAAGCTGCGGACTTGTTTGTCTTGTCGTCTCGATTTGAAGGCAGCCCAAATGCAATTGTAGAGGCGATGTCGGTTGGTACTGATGTAATAGCTTTTGATTGTCCTCATGGAGTAAAAGAGATCTTACAGGGTGGCAAGATAGCTCCTTTAGTTGAGTATTTGAATGTTGATGAGATGATTAAGGCGATGAAAGTTGTATTGAATAACTCTAACAACACTAAACTAAACTTAATGGACGATCAGATAGCAATGTTCACATCTGAATTTTCAGCAAAAAAATATAGAGAACTTTTAATTTATCCAAAGAAATGAAATTACTAAAAAGGAATTCACTTGCCGTTTCTAAAAAATATAAATAACGAAATCGTGCTTTATATCCATATTCCAAAAACAGCTGGGACTAGTTTAAAAAACAGTTTAAGAAAAGATGTTGAATTAATATTTAATGTGGAACATATGAAGGACTTTCCATGCCCCCCTCAACACTTCCATTTTGACTTGTTAAAACAACTTGGTTTTACCCAACTTTGTCAACGCCACTTTACTATTACTCGACACCCAATCGACAGATTTATAAGTGAATTTTCTTACAGAAAAAAAATTGATGCTAAATTTAGGTATATAAATCTGACAACTTTTTTTATATTTTGTAAAACAGTTTACCCCAAGCATCGGTATTTGTTGGCTAACCATATAAGACCACAATCTGATTTTGTAGGTGAGAACACTGAGGTTTTCAAATTAGAAGATGGTTTAGAAAGTGTACTATGTAAATTTAAGTCACTTTTTGAAGAGAATGCGCCTAGGATGCCCCGTAAAAACACTTCAAATTCAAATCTGATTGAAATAGATGCAAAAACGTTTATGGAAATAAGAGAATTTTACAATGAAGATTTCAAAAAGTTCAAATATGAGGCTGATGCAACAACTGCAAAAGTAACATCACATAAAAAACTAAATTACTTTGTGAGTTATGTTCTTGCCAAATTATTAGTAATTGTTTTTAAAATTACTAAATTGAATTCACACTAAGGAGCATACTCTGTTGAGATGTGCATCCACATTTTTTCTAGAAACAATAAGGTTTAACAAAACAAACGTTTTAAAAGCTATAATGATAGATAGAAGTTTTATGTGTTTAACGACACAAACAGGATTGTTGTAACAGGCTTACCATGTATTGATGTAGAATGTTTGCAACACATGACCGTATTAGAACAAATCTTGTATTATGATAAGCAACAAACATGATTATTTAAGATATAAAGAGCAAGACCTCTTAAAAAATAATTTTGATAGCTCCTTTCTTAGCTATTTTACTAACGATATTTGGAAGTTTCTTAGATTATTGAGAAGAGTTGAATACATAATTAACACAAAGAATTCATCGTTATATTTACCACTCAAAGTACTTACACTTTATAGATTTAAGTCAATCTCTAAGAAGCTTGGTTATAGTATTCCACCTAATGTTTGTGGAGCAGGCCTAATACTGCATCACTATGGAAATATTGTAATAAACGAAAAATGTCGAATTGGAGATAATTGCAAAATTCACATTGGAGTCAATATTGGAGGTAATAATGGGAAAGGACTTACACCACAAATAGGAAACAATTGCTATATTGGACCTGGCGCCAAAATATTTGGTGATGTTTTGTTAGGAGATTCGTGTCAGATTGGCGCAAATGCGGTAGTAAATAAGTCATTTCCTGAATTTGGGCATGTTATTGTTGGGATCCCAGCAAAGTCTATTCGCCGTATATATGATGATAAAAGTAATAAAGAGCTTTGAATACTGGGTACTCCTAAGTTAGTAAAGGTTAGCCTAAAATCTAGCTTTAAATTGACTGGGTATTGGCCTTCAAAAGTTAAACTATAAGAAAAACCATTAATGAACAAAGATAGATTGATAAACATATTCTGGTTACTGTTCGAAAACTTTGGTTTAGTATTTTTGTCAGCACTTTCTTTTTTCAGTTTTGCAATCTATCTAACACCAACTCAGTTAGGTCTGGGGGCCCTCACGATTGTATTATGTGAGATAGTTTCTAGTTTCTATTGTGCAGTTTTTGAAGCACCACTCATAAGGAGAGGTGCTAAATCTCGGAAGGAACTAAGCAGTGTGTTTTGGTTTGGTGGTATGGTTTCCGCTACGACGATTCTTATATTAGCTGGGTTTTATTATTTATTTGATAGTGACTCCTCTGTTTGGAAGATGCTTTTATTATCAACCGTTTCTGTACTTTCCACGACACTTGCACGTCCTTACATAGCAATACTTCGATGCAAAAGGGAGTTTAAGAAGCTAGCTTTGAGAACTCTTTGGGGCAAAATCATCGGCTCCGGCTGTGGGATCGCCTCTGCAGTTTTGGGCGCTGGTGAATGGGCCCTGATAATTCAATTGACCACTATGAACTTAGTGGCTTTTCTCATATTGCTAAGATCGGCATCTTCGTTTCTCTTCGTTACGCCAAGCAAAGAAAGATTTATTTCAATACTTAGAGAAGGCACTCCTGTTGGAGCTAGAAAACTTATTTCCGGTTTTTTGGGGCGTGGTATCGTAATTATACTCTCGGTTGTCACTACACCCGCAATTATTGGTTATTATTCGTTTGGCCGAAGAATCGTTGAGCTACCAAAGCAAGCACTGTTAGCTGCTATAAATTCATATGCAATGCCGGTTTTTACAAGTCGATACAGAAACAAAAAAGTAATTGCACACCTATTCACAGAATTAACTATATGTATTTTCTTAATCACTCTCCCTTTATTTGTTTTACTTAGTATATTTGGTAAAGAGCTAATTACTGACATCTTCGGGGAAAAGTGGATTGGAGCGATTCCATTTTTTGTACTTTTCGCTTTTATTTCTGGCGCTCAAATGCTAGTTGCGCTGCCTGAAACTCTTCAAGCTGCGTTTGGACGCTCTAAAATTGGGCTATATGCTGAACTAGGAAAGGCGATTGCTTTATTGGTTATAACCTTCCATTTAGCAGCAAAATACGGCCTACTGGCAATTGCTTTGGTTATCGCTCTTGACTTCATATTTAACCTAGTTATTAGGTATTATGTGGTTTACAAATTAATCCCAAATCTAGCATTTAATTTTTGGATAGATATTATTAAAATTACCGTTGGTACTGCTGTAACAGCCTTGACCTCATATTATGCCATAGAATTTTTACAGCCGACCAGCGCTCTTCTCATAACTCTTGGGGTTTTATCAGTTATTATGCAAGGCCTCATAATGATGTTGCTTTTTGGTTTCTGGCATAAAAGAATTCTAAATCTTCTCTCAGATTCCCATTAAGTAAATTCCTTTGCTAACAATTAAGCCAAGCATCAATTATATTGATTGCTTCTTTAGATCCTGATTGATCGAATTTCCTTGCAAAATGGGAATCTGACTCTTTAATTTTAGTTAAATCCTCAACACCTAAAACCTTAGGATGGGGTAACTTCTCCTTCCAATCAATATAACGAAAGTTTTGATTTGAACATTTTAAAATCTTTGAATTCTTAAAAATAGTTTGAAAAATTGACTCATCAGGAATTTTCGTATGCTTATAGTGCTTTACTAAACCATCCTTATCATTTTTGACATAATCCAATAAGTATTTAGCAGCGACATCGTTAGCTGTGTACCAAAATTCGCCCCCCCAACATCTTAAAGAAGGACTAAAGGGAGTGAAATAATTGGTGATTTTTGGATTCCGCAAAAAAGTCAATTGACTCACAACACTTCGGTTGTTTTTATTTTTCCTTTTAAATATTAGTTTCAAAGAACAATAGCGATCGTAATATTGCTTCTTCCATGCTTTATCTAAACAATCATACGAAATTAACGACGAGCGAATATAAACATCACTCTTTAATGAATTTAATGTTTCTAAAACATCGCTTGCTTTTTTAACAGGATAGTCTGCGCCACTCAAAGTTACATAATATTTAGGGGAAAATTTCTCAAAGAGAAGAGCAAGTGCTTTTAATTTTGCTTCAACCAAGCTATACGTCCCCCAGTGAGTAACAACATAATCTTTGACTAAAAATACATTTTCTGTCAACTGACTTGCAGGGAGGTAAGACTTTGAAAAATCATGGTGCAGAGAAATCGGCGGGAAACCATATAAAGAATTAAGTCTGCTTACTAATCTCAAAGTCTGGTTAGGATTATCATGGGTGAGTATAATAAAGCCAATTTCGTCCACAACTTACACCGCACTTTGATTTGAAATTGCCACTCTCGATTGTTTGTAGTTTGCAACAAAGAATGCCAGTAAAAAAATAAACATATCTACACTGTTGTGGTTTAGGATAATAAATCCAATGAAATTAACAATGATCTGAATTATCACCAATGGGATAAGCGTCGTGCTCAACTCTCCCGAATTGTCATGAACATATGACTTGAACAGTAGATAAATCATATTAAATAAGATAGCTGACAATATTGCAATACAAACGATTCCCCCTTGGAGCATTGCTTCAAGGTAGCCACTATGAGCATTTCCAATAAACCCCCAACGCTCCAAAAAGCTTGAAACAGCATCACTAGCCCAAAAAGCTCCAAAACCATAACCAAAAGTAAATTCTTCGGCTATAAAAGGTGCCAACAATTCCCAAATAATCGTTCTATTTGTTAGATTGGAGTCCCGCCCAAGTAACTCTAGTAGCGTTTCATAAAGTAAGAAGACCAAATAGCCTCCTGCAAGCAATACTAGAATAAGCAGAGCCAATCTAGAGATGTTTATAGATGGAGTCTTTGCACGTAGAGATTTGAACATAAAAATTAACCCCCCCCCTCCTATCACCATTACTAATGCAGTTGCTGAGCGACTCATTGTTAAACATAAAGCAATTACAAAAAAAGCGAAAAGCCCCCACCTTTCTTTATAAAACCCAAGCCCGACTATTGTTAGCAATGCATACGCATAAACGCGAGCACCTCCATTTTTATCAAAATAAAAACCGGTAAATGCACCTGACCTAATCCCCCCATTTATAAAGGCGTTTTTGGGAGACACAACAGCTTCGACCAATCCAATGCTTGCCGTAATGAAAACTGTAATTACGAAAATTCGTAAGAGTGATTTTGGAGAGAAATTTTGAACAAGGCAATATACAACTAGCACTAGAGTCGTGAATGCAATTACACGTCTAAATGAAACTGCAGGTTCATAAGACCAAATTATTGAAGACATAAACCAAGCTATTAGAATTCCCCATAAGTAAAAACTTCGGAAAAAATTCGCTAAGTTTACAATTCGCAATTGGAAAAGCATAAACAGACTCATACACAAAAGAATGCTTCCAACGACCTGATTAGCCACAGAACCAGTTGCATAAGCAGTAAAAGCATCATTACTACTTTCACCAAATATGTTAGTGAAAAACGACAAAAAACCCATATAATAAAAAAAAGAAATTGCCAAAAATGCTTTCTTAAAATTTAGGGTTGTCACTTTCACCTTTATCACTCGTATTTAGTTCTAGTTGGGGGCGATTAAATACCATCTTGAGTGCAGAGTCACTTCAATATTTAAGCGCATGCTTTATTCAGGTGCTACCGTTTCCAGTAACCATTCGTTCTTGAGGATTATTGTACACCAACGCATTTCTTTGCCCAGCTTCTATTTCATTAATATCATTGTTAAATTATTCAATGTGATTGTTAGACTTAATGCAACTTTGTATAACCCACGTAAAATCAGGTCAGCCGTGATACCATTTTCTTAAAACGCAGTCTTGTAGCAAAACGAAAAGGCATGTTTATCGAAAGAAAACCTGTATATATTATGATGAACTAGACTATTTCCAATAGCAAAGATTACCAACAATGGCTTATTCTGAAGGATTAAACTGCAACTAAAATGCCTGAAAGTATGAATTACGTCACCGAAATTTTTAAAAAGCTAATTATTTTCCCAATAAGAAATTTTTTCATTTTGTTAAATAGCTTTAATAACAATGGTAATGCTGTTATTTGGCTCTTAAGTGAGGGGCGAAGCGGTTCAACTTGGGTTTCCAGCCTTTTAAGTAACAATGGTAAAGCTTTACAGGTTTTTGAACCCTTTCATCCTGAAGTCACGAGCCAAAACTCGAACTTCACACCTTATGCATACAATAGTAATTTAACTTCAGATTCTGAAGTTATAAAGTTCTATAAACAAGTTTTCACCGGAAGGCTGTTACATCGTAGAGTGAATTACGATAACCGGAGAGTTATGTACTCGGGTATTGTTGTTAAGGATATTTTCGCATCGTTAACCAGTAAAGCAGTTTATGCGCACCATAAGGACGTGAAGGTTATTATTCTTATACGTAACCCACTTGATGTAGTTTTATCTAAAAGGCTAACAGCTAAACAAGGTTGGTTCTGGCCGAATAACCTTGATATATTTTTAAATAATGAAGCATTGTTAGCGAATTTAACCGCAGCGCAAAAAAATCTAATTTATAGTATTTCTCAAAGTGGATCTGAATCTGAAAAGCAAATGGTACATTGGATTATGTCTTACTTTGTTAGTTTTTTAGAGTTCGACACTGAAGATTATTATCTGTTATTTTATGAAAGTATAAAAGCCACTCCTGACATTGAACTTGTAAAAATTAGAAGATTCCTTGGATCACATTCAAAGTTCTATTCTAACGATTGCAATTTAGCACTTATCACATCAATGAGCCGCACCTTGCAAACATCAAATTCTCATACAAATTGGAAAGAAAAAATATATAAAAGTTTTGCTAAAAAAGAACTAAATACTATGTCAAAATTACTGCAAACATTTAATCTTACAAGCCTATACGGCAATGACGGATTGAAATTCAAACAGTAGGTAACTAATAAAATGATTTGTACAGTGTCAGAAAAATTTACAGTTTTTAAATTAAATGCATCACATAACCGGTTCGACAAACCACTTAACTCATAAAGCATTGATTTAAATAGGACTTTACATTTAGGAACGAAATTTGCATAAAAATCATAGCGGCGTAATCTTCAAAATCAGAGCGCCAAATTAAATTAAATGGAGTGTAGTAGTGAATTTAAAAAAAATAAGTCAATCAATTGTGATTGGTACTGCAGTAATGCTGAGCTTTGTTTCCACATCGAATGCATCGATTTTAAGTGTTAATGGTCAAAGTATTAATGCTTACGACATTCAAAAAGATTCCGGCGCGAATAATTTTAGTGAGTTCTACAACTATTTAGACAGTAGCACTGACAATGGCGTATTGCTTCCTTACAGCTCCAACACTGGATTTGAAATAGCCAATCAAATCGTGTTGATGGTTGCAAAAAATGGTAATGAATACGGTCTTATTGGTCTCCTTAGCGGTCGCGGAGGTGCAGCTGGTGGTGCTTTGATGAGTTATACAACTACCAATCCGCTTAATGTGTTCGTTGACGACCCTAATGAACCTCAGGGTGGTGGATACATTACAAATTCAGAAATTAAATGGAAGTATTTTACTAATAGAGGTGATGGTTTTATATTTTCCGGCTTAACTACTGGTTATTGGAAAATTGATACCGCGTTCTCTGATTTTAGCAGTAGCCTAAAGTCAACAATCAGCGTTTTATCGTTTGATGAAAACAACGCCCCAGTTTCATTAGTTTTTAGAAGGGATGATTTATTAACATTCTCTCAAATAAACACTCCGAGCTCCGCTTTATTAATCATGTTGGCTGGGTTTGCAGTTTTGCGACTAAAGCGAATGTCTAAAACACAGTAGCAATTGAAATCTAGCATAAAAATATGCAAGCTCTAGGGCTTGCGTATTTCCTCCGTAAATCAAATTCAAATCACAAAGGTAAATTACGAAAAAATGTAGTGTGGGCGACTGATGATTACTAACCTTTTTAGTCTTACCAACGCGTACCTCGTCCTTCCTGATGAAGACCTAATTTGGGTATTATCAGGAATAAACTAGTTCAATATTATACTAGAAGCCAATAATTGAAGATTAAAGGAATTCTAATCGTAAAACCGCGTCTGAGATTTGTTCATTATCTTCTCAATAATTTGAGAAAATAGGCGTGGTGCAATTTAACCCCCACGCCATCTTCTCTACGTTGTATGCTAGGATAAAAGAAAAACTCAAATACGCTACGCCCTAACCTGCCCCACACCATTAACCAAATACTTCTCAGTAGTCAAAGACTCCAAACCCATTGGCCCATAAGCATGCAATTTCGTAGTAGCTATACCAATTTCAGCACCCAGCCCTAACTGACTACCATCTGAGAATCGAGAGGAAGCGTTTACCATCACAACAGATGAATCTACCGTACGCTGAAAACGTTGCGCTGTTTCGTCATTCTTAGTACAGATGACTTCGGTATGATTACTTCCGAAGCGTGCAATATGCTCCATCGCACCTTCAATTGATGGCACAATACGCACCGCAATTTCTAGGTCTAAATACTCTTGTCCAAAGTCTTCAACGGGTATAATGTCAGCCTTGTTGAAGTACTTTGCTGAGTTTTCACATGCGTGCACTTTTACTGAATACTCTTCTAAAAGAGGCCCTGCGATACTCAAAAACTCATCTGCCACATCTTCGTGTACTAGTAGACCTTCAAGTGCATTACAAACGCCTGTTCTTTGCGTTTTACCGTTAACTAATAAGTTAATACCGGTTTCAATATCAGCTTCAGAGTCAATGTATAAATGGCATACACCTTTAAAATGCTGGATGACTGGGACTTTACTGTTTTCCGTTACATAATTAATAAGACCTTCACCGCCACGTGGGATGATCACATCAATATAGTCTTTCTGCTCCATCAACTCTTGCATCAATGCGCGATCGGCATTGGGTACAACCGAAATAAGCTCTCGCGGTAAGTTATGCTTTTCCAGCACGTCTTGTAGCAAGTTCGCAATGAACAAGCTTGAAGCTAAGGCTTCTTTACCGCCTCTCAATATCGCGGCATTTCCTGATTTAAAGCACAAACCAGCAGCGTCTGCTGTCACATTTGGGCGTGCTTCATAAATCATACAAACAACGCCAAGCGGTACTCTCATCTTTCTGATTTGCAAACCGTTTGGACGTGTTCCTAGATCTCTCAACACGCCTACGGGATCAGGTAAGATAGCTACTGTTTCAAGACCTTCAGCCATCGCTTCGATACGCTCTTCATTCAGGGTCAAACGGTCAACCATTGAGGCTGCGAGATCGTTTTCCTTAGCATTATCTAGATCTTTTACATTCTCTTTTATAATTCCTGCCGCGTTTTCACGAAGCGTCTTTGCCATATCCATTAAGACGGCGTTTTTATCCGCTTCGTCGACAACTGAGAGGATTTGCGCAGCTTCTGCTGCTTTGCGTGATAGATTTTGAATTAAACTCATTTTTCCTCCAGTAAGGCTATGTTATTCTCTGAAATTATTGGGCCAGTGGTATCTTGGAACTTACTGGCAAAAGCTTGATCATCCTGTTCAGCAATAAAGCTAAGTAAGCAACTACTATAGTTGGACTTCGCTTTCGCTAGTCTCGTTCCATCGTCTTTCCTTACTAATATAGTATCTCCAACCGCAAAATCACCATTAACTGCAATTATTTCATTGCTGGTAAGGAGCTCGCTGTCATCCTCAAGTTCAGTCGTGAAGTCATTTTCGACCACAACTTCTCCTTGCGCTGTTGATGTATGTGTCATCCAATGCAAATGTTCTTTCATCGGCTGTTTATCTGGTGAGAAATGAGTACCGGGGTTCTTACCTGCGAGTAAGGCATTAAAGGTCTGCTCGGTAAACCCATTCACAATGTAAGTATCGATACCATGAGCGACCGCTTTCTTAGCTGCTTCAATTTTTGTTTTCATACCACCGGTACCAACAGAGCTTGAAGAGCCGCCTGCCATCGCAAAAATTTCGTCGTTGATTACCGGTACTGATGACAACAATTTCGCATCTGGGTTTTCATGCGGGTTGCTATCATAAAGCCCATCAATATCAGAACAGATGATGAGGGTGTCAGCGTCAGCTGCAGCCGCCACCATGGCAGATAGATTATCGTTATCGCCTACCTTTAGTTTATCTGTTGTCACTGTATCGTTTTCGTTCAAAATCGGCAATATACCGTTCTCGAGTAAACTAAAAATAGTCTCCTTGATGCTGATATAACGCTCTCTGTCTCGTAGGTCACCGTGTGTTACTAATATTTGCGCGGTAGGGAAATCGAATAAGCGATCCCAAGTTGCCATCATTTCCATTTGACCTGCTGCGGCCATTGCTTTTTTAACAGCGATAGAAGGTTTGTATCCTTCTTCTTGTTCGTTGAACAAATGTGAACCGGCTGCGACTGAACCCGAAGACACCAACACAACTTCAATTCCCATCGACTTACAACGTACAATGAATTGTGCAATGCCTAATAAGTAGTGACTACTGCAGCCATTTTGATTGGGTGCAATTAACGCACTTCCAACTTTTATGACAACTCTTTTCCAACTTACTAAACTCATTTGTGTCTCCATAATTATTAACTTGTGTGCTGAGCTAACAACACCTTCTGACTTTCAGAAATGATGCTTGTCTTTCAGCGCTTAAAAAACTGGTATTGAAAACGGTGTTAATGTTGCGTCACAAAAAAACGCTCAAAAGCCCAAGGGGCACACTATTTCAATTTAAATCCCGGCTAACGCTGCGGGTTGCGTGTTACTTCTAATATGAAATTTATAAATTATTAGTACTCTACGTAATAACCATTGATATGATCATTAAACTACCTTGTTAAGCGCTCACGTTGGGGAGTGTGCGCCGCCACATGCACGGGAATGCATATTTACTAAGTTGAAGCCAAGGTTGTGGTTTTGTAACTGGGTCATTTGTGTTTTGTGACCAATTTCGTTTCGCATAATTTATAAATAGAACTCAATTAATTAGATGTCTAACTATATTATTGACTATTTTGCCCTCTAAAATCAACTTTATGTCCAATTAAATAAGCTGAATTATTAGTTTAAACGTGGTTACATGCCAAAAATACATTCAAGTCGAATTATATCTTGTTCATATTGTACAAATTTAAGGCAGATAAGGAGAGGTTTTCACTAATATAGCTAAAAAAGCGGTGAAAACCATCTTTTTTTGATAGAGTTCTAACTAATAAGAATAAACTATAACGAACGGCAACGAATAATGAAAAAGTATGAAGAATTACTAGTCTCTTTGCGCAAAGTCATTAGAGCTATTGATTTGTATTCTAAAAAGCTCAACAAAGATTCAGGTTTAACCAGCCCTCAACTTTTTGTTTTACAGGAAATAGCTGCTCATGACGGCTTAATGGTAAAAGATATAGCGAACAGTATAAATTTGAGCTCAGCAACCGTCACCAATATACTGGATAGGTTAGAAGCGAGGGAACTTGTAGTAAGAGAACGTTCCACTATTGATAAGCGAAAAGTGGGGCTGCATTTAACTGAGCTAGGTTTTAAGGCATTAGAAAATGCACCGAAACCACTTCAAGAGCACTTCATCGATCGTTTTGAGAAGTTAGAAGAGTGGGAACAAACCCAATTGGTCGCTACGATGCAACGAATAGCAACAATGATGGACGCGGAGGATTTGGACGCTGCACCAATGCTTGAGGTAGGAGCAATTCAAACCATTCCGAAAGTATAGCAAAACTAATTTCCTTTGAAGCGCTCGCTTCTAAGCCTAGGTTTAGGTTTAGGTTTAGGTTTAGGTTTAGATTTACTATCACAATTCAAGACACAAAAAAGGAGACCCTAAGGCCTCCTTTCTATACTTGTTGTATCGAATCACCACAAACCAGATTCAAAATCTGACCTGTAGATATTAATCAATAACTAGCCAAGTATATCTAGTAGTTCTACATCAAACACTAATGTGCTGAATGGACCAATTGCACCGCCAGCACCTTGCTCACCGTAAGCTAGGTCATGGGGTACATATAAACGCCACTTTGAACCAACAGGCATCATTTGCAATGCTTCAGTCCAACCTTTGATCACGCCGCCTACTGGAAACTCAGCTGGCTCGCCGCGCTCATAAGAGCTATCGAAAACGTCACCGTTAATTAGCGTACCGTGATAGTGAGTACGTACTGTTGATGCTGCAGTTGGTTTATCGCCATTGCCCGCAGTAAGAACTTCATACTGTAAGCCAGATTCAGTTGTTACGATTTCTTCGCGCTTAGCATTTTCTGCTAGAAATTTAGAACCTTCTTCCATTGCACCGGCAAATTGTTCTTTTTTGGCAGCTTCCATACGCTCATGAATTTCAGTAAAGGCTGCACGCAAGTCGTTATTATCAACTTGTGGTTTAGCGCGGTTAAAACCGTCAGTTAAACCTGCTAACACTACTTCTACATCTAGTCCGTCGAATGGGTTTGAAACAAGTTGCTCACCCATTTGATAACCAATACCGTAACTTGCTTGAGTTTCTACTGTTGAATACTTATCTGACACAGGGTCTCCAAAATAGTAATTGTCTGTTGTGAATGTCTGTTATGAATTTTTCGCGCACAGAATAACACATTCTCAAAAGCTTTAAAATTCGCGGCTTATGCTAACTAAGATTAACTTATAAATCTTAGAATTAGACTTTAGGCAAAATGAGCAGTATCTTGTAAATATCGTTTTAATTTAAGGATAACTGGATATATGAATGATTCGCTCGATGCACAATTAAAGGACACAGTTCGTTACCTAGGTGCAACACTTGGTGAAACTATTGAGGCTGAATTAGGCAGTGAATGGTTACAAAAAATAGAGCAAATCAGACAAGACGGTCGTGACTCATACGCGAATGAAACACAATGTACCGACCGCCTTACCGCCTTATTTTCAAGTTTAGACAATCAATCGCTGCTAACCATAGGCCGTGCATTTGCTCAGTTCTTGAACCTCGCTAATATTGCTGAACAAGAATACAACAGCGCAAATCAAAGAGATGAATCTTTGGCAAACTCTCTTGAGAAAATTAAGGCCATAGGCGCCGACAAAGATAAAGTTCAAGCTGCTATTCAAAATTTAAATATCGACCTAGTGTTAACTGCCCACCCTACAGAAGTAACTCGTCGAACTTTAATACATAAACACAGAGAGTTGGCCTCTCAATTACAAGCCCTTCACACTAGCGGTTTGAGCGAAAGAGATAGCGCTAAAATTAAAACGCGTATCGCAGCGTTGATCAGCCAAGCATGGCACACCGAAGAAATTCGCTCGGTTCGACCAACACCTGTTGATGAAGCTCGCTGGGGCTTTTCGGTTATTGAAAACTCTTTATGGGAAGCCGTTCCTGAATTCTTCCGTGAACTTGAAGACTACTTGAAAGACGAATTTGATATTACCTTACCTCTTGATGCAAAAACCGTTCAATTTGGTTCGTGGATGGGCGGCGATCGAGATGGAAACCCATTCGTCACCTCTACCGTTACAGAAGAGGTCTTGATGCGCGCTCGACGCCGAGCTGCAAAATTGTTCGCTTTGGATTTAGATGCATTGTATATCGAATTATCCATGAACGACTGCAACGCACATCTGCGCGACCTAGTCGGCGATGCAAAAGAACCCTACCGAGCCGTGTTAAAGGACATTAGAGAAAAGTTAGAACAAACACGAGATGATCTGATTCCGATTGAAGAGTGGGTAAATAGCAACGATGAGCTATTGACGCCACTATTAGCGTGCTATGAATCTTTGCATGAGTGCGGTATGGGCGTTATCGCTGAAGGTGCTTTGAAAGATACCATTCGAAGAGTGCACAGCTTTGGCGTTAATTTGTTGAAGCTTGATATTCGCCAAGATTCCGATAGACATGCCGATGTTTTCAGTGAACTGACACTTTATCTAGGCCTAGGTGATTATGCGCAGTGGAGTGAAGAAGACAAACAGGCATTTTTGCTAAGAGAATTAAGCTCAAAACGTCCACTCATTCCAAGAACTTGGCAACCAAGTGACGACGTTCAAGAAGTGCTAAAGACCTGCGATGTCATTGCTCGCCATAGCAAAGAAAGCTTCGGTATTTATATTATCTCTATGGCACGAAAAGCCTCAGATGTTATGGCGGTTCAATTACTATTGAAAGAAGCCGGTGTCAGCTGGCCTATGCCTGTGGCCCCATTATTTGAAACACTTGATGATTTAAATAACTCTCCTGCCGTTATGCGTAGCTTGTTAGATATCGATTGGTATAGAGGCTACATCGATGGTCGTCAGTATGTGATGATTGGTTACTCTGATTCCGCTAAAGATGCTGGTTCACTGGCTGCAGGTTGGGCTCAGTATGAATCACAAGAAGCGCTAGTGGCATTAGCTGCAGAAAAGTCAGTAACGCTTACTCTATTCCATGGTCGCGGAGGCACAATTGGTCGTGGTGGTTTGCCCGCTAAAGCTGCGATTCATTCACAACCGCCTGGCTCATTAACCGGCGGATTCCGTGTAACAGAGCAAGGCGAAACAATACGTTATAAATTTGGCATGCCTCAACTTGCTAAGCGTAGTCTTTCTATTTACGCGGCCGCTGTTGTTGAAGCGATGTTGTCTCCGCCGCCAGCGCCTAGGTCAGAGTGGCGCGAAACTATCACTAAAATGGCTGGAAAAGCACGCGATAATTATCGTGGCGTAGTAAGAGAAGATCCTGAGTTTGTACCTTACTTCAGAGTCGCAACGCCTGAGCAAGAGTTAGGTAAGTTGCCATTGGGCAGTAGACCGGCTAAACGTAACCCAAGCGGAGGCATTGAGAGTTTGCGGGCTATCCCATGGATTTTTGCCTGGGCGCAAACACGTATGGTGTTGCCTTCGTGGTTGGGCGTGATGAAAGCCGTCGAAAGCGTCATTAGTGAAGATAAAGATGACGTTGTTCAAGATATGATCAGTAACTGGCCTTTCTTTAACTCCAGACTATCAATGCTGGATATGGTGTTTAAGAAAGCAGAACCTCACATTAGTGCCGCTTATGATGCGCGACTAGTGCCTGACAACCTAAAACACTTTGGTGAAGGTTTGCGTGCTGAACTGAAAGACAGTATTGCCTCAATTTTGCGCATTCTGGATCATACCGACATGATGGAAGATGACCCGCATGGCAAATTGTCGATGGAGATCCGAGGCGGTTATTTAGAACCATTGCACTACTTGCAAATTGAACTACTTGATCGAATTCGTAAAGAGGGCTCGTCTAGTTACAGTGACAATGACATTGCTACGCTTGAAAGAGCAATGATGGTGACGATTACAGGTATAGCGATTGGTTTGCGTAATACAGGCTAACTAAGCTTTTTATCTTTGTTTATCAGGCCGCTATCTTAGCGGCCTTTTTAATACGCATAAAAAAGCCGACAACACTTTATATCAGTTCAGTCGGCTTAATCTATTTATATGTCCTTAGCACCGCTTATACTTCACAGCGCTAAAAAACGTTGACGTTTACGCGTTTACGAAATCAACACCTAGTTTGATATCGCCACGTAATCCATCAAGCATTGCGTTCTTAGCATTTTCTTCAAAATCACTTAAATCGCCGTATGGTAGAATTTCTTCAACGCCGTTTTTGCCTAAACGCACAGGGTGCGCAAAGAATTCAGCATCGTCAGAACCATCTACTTGAACATAAGTGTATTCGATAACAGCTTCGCCTTGCATTGCCGCTACTAGTGATAAGCAGAAACGTGCAGCCGCTTGACCCATAGACAATGTTGCAGATCCGCCGCCCGCTTTCGCTTCAACAACTTCTGTACCTGCATTCTGAATGCGTGTTGTTAGCGATGCGACTTCTTCATCAGTGAAGCTTACGCCGTCAACCTGTGAAAGAAGTGGAAGAATAGTTGTACCTGAGTGGCCACCAATAACTGGAACGTGAACATCTGTTGTGCTCAAGCCTTTCAGCTCAGCGACAAACGTTTCTGCTCGGATAACATCTAATGTTGTTACACCAAACAATTTGTTTTTGTCGTAAACGCCTTTCGCTTTCAGCGTTTCTGCAGCGATAGCAACCGTCGTGTTTACTGGGTTAGTGATAACGCCAATGCACGCTTTTGGACAGTTGTCAGCAATGGCTTCAACAAGATTTTTAATGATGCCTGCGTTGATATTGAACAAATCAGAACGGTCCATGCCTGGCTTTCTTGGAACGCCAGCAGGAATTAATACAATGTCACAACCTGTTAATGCGTCAGCTAGTTCATCTTTACCATGACCAGAAACAGCAACATCAGTTGGTATATGGCTTAAATCAACAGCAACACCTGGAACAACTGGTGCAACGTCATACAAAGCTAGCTCAGAGCCAGCAGGTAATTGTGTTTTTAGTAATAATGATAATGCTTGACCAATACCACCAGCGGCGCCTAATACAGCTACCTTCATAAGATTCTCCTGTTAATTAAAGCTTTTATTTGCGGGCGTCACAATAATCTAAATACGCTCAGATCTCAATCACCCGATAGTCTTATCCTTGTTTTTATCCGTGTTTTTACCCTTACCGTCACAGCATGTTAACAACAATTACATTTTACCAACATAATTCTAGTACAATCGTTTGCGAAAATACCCCCTCTGATGCAAAATACGCAGTCATCATAAAATAGGCTTTCATTAATATGTCATCAAACAAACAAGACGCCCTAATTAAATCATTTAAAGAGCTTTTAAAAACCGAAAGTTATGGTTCACAGGGTGAAATTGTTAATGCCTTGAAAGAGGCTGGTTTTGACAATATTAGTCAATCCAAAGTATCACGCATGCTCAGTAAATTTGGCGCTGTTCGCACGCGAAACGCTCGTGGCGAGATGGTGTACTGTCTGCCTCCAGAGTTGGGTATGCCAACCGCAAAAAGTCCGCTTAAACAATTAGTGTTGGATATTGTGCATAACAATGTCATGGTGATTATTAGAACCAGCCCCGGCGCCGCACAATTGATCGCACGACTACTCGATTCATTGAGTCATACTGATGGCGTTCTCGGCACAATCGCAGGAGATGACACCATTTTCATAGCACCTGCAGACATTACCGAAATTGAAGAGCTTCGCCAACGTGTTGAAGACCTATTTGAGAGTGTCTAAACCAATAGCGTAAAGTGCATTCTTTTTAAGACCATAATGTGCAGCTGTGATAGCAGCTGCTTTTTTAAGCGGTAACTCTTTAGCCAACAAAGCCAATAAAGAAAGCGCTTCCTGCGATGCCCCATCACTTTGCAAGTTATTTGGACAATAGATCATCAAAACGAACTCACCCTTTTGATGAACGGGATCTGCTTCCAGCCAAGCTAAAATTTCTTCGGCTTTGCCTTGCTTATAAGTTTCGAAGGTTTTACTGATTTCTTTTGCTAATACTAACTCATGATCTTCTTGTAGGTTTTCATAACAAGCAGCAACAGTATCGCGTATCCGTCTAGGAGCTTCGTAGAAAACGGTCGTACATCCTGAATTAGTTAAGGACTTTAGTACCTCAGCTTTAGCTTGCTGTTTAACTGGTAAAAAGCCATGAAACGTGAATTTATCTGTGGGCAAGCCCGACGCACTCAAGGCGGTTGTAAGCGCGCACGGTCCTGGCAAGGCAATCACTGGAATGCCCTTTTCACGACAGTCACGTACAAATATAAAGCCAGGGTCACTGATGAGTGGCGTGCCTGCATCAGATACTAAAGCAATATTTTGGCCTTCGAGTAGTTTTGAGGTCAACTGATTCGAACGTGCAGCTTCATTATGATCGTGCATTGAAATTGTCGATGTACTAATTGAATAGTGAGAAAGCAGCCGTGATGTGTGTCGCGTATCTTCAGCGGCGATAAGATCTACCTCATTTAATACGGCTAGGGCACGCGCACTGAGATCTGACAAATTGCCAATGGGAGTCGGAACAATAAATAAGGTACCGGATGTGGTCATAATCTGTATTTTTCTTTTTAAAATAAATATATAAGGTTGTGGCTAATTGCGATTCAATTCACAAGAAACCAAGATAACGACAATATTACACTACTTTCGGCTTTCGCTTTTACACTTTATAAACCTACTTTAGGACAGAATATAATAAAGTTGATAGATATTTGGCTGAGCATGAGTAAACTATCACTATATTAGTTATTTGAGAGCGCTTGTGAACGGAATTTTCAATCTACGGACTTATTTAAGTGTCATATTCATTTTGGTGTTTTTGGCTAGTTGTGCCAGCCAACCCAAAGTTGTGGATAAAAAGCCTGTCGAAAAAGAGAGTAAGCCCACTAAAGAAGTCACTCTAAATAATGCTGAACTTGCTTTAAAAAAGGCTGAGTCTGAGTGGTTGAAGAATCGTGATATCAACCAACGAAACGCTTTGTTATTAGCCGCGGCTCAAGATTTTCAAACGGGTGGCGAATGTGGCAGAGCCGATATCATTATCGCGAACATTGAACCCTTTTTAGAGGATCCACTTCAACAACAATATTCATCACTACTTAAAGCTGAGTGTGTGCTTATTCAACACTACGCATCGGGCTTAAGTAATGAATTAATTCCAACTCCTATCGATACAATGATCGGATGGTTAGCCTCAATCACTGCCGACCCTTTAATCTCTAGGAAAGAAGTGCTCATTGCACATTTGGCAGCTTTACATGAACGTTGGGATTTAGCGACTAACGTTCTCAGCCAACAATTAAGAGCCGATAGCCCACTCAATCAACAACAAGAGCAATTGCTGTGGAAATGGTTTTTAAAGTCTTCTAAATCAACTCAGAACACTTTAGGTCGAAGCTCTGAATTTATGCGCGCTTATTCATCCCTAGCAAACATCCTTGAAGACGAAAACCTCACTGACTCTAGCAGGCAACAGGCGATTCAGTATTGGCAGCAACAATATCCTACGCACCCAATTTCAGTAAGTCTTCCTGAAGGGGTTCGTGGTTACCTGGATCAAAAGCTGAAAGAGGTTCGCAATATCGCAGTACTTTTGCCCTTAAGTGGACGTGTCCAAGTTCAGGGAGATGCGATTAAACAGGGGATTATGGCGGCTTACTTCGCGAAACTTGAAAATATAAACAAGAATAACCCTGGGCAAGTGATTCCTAACATTACCTTTTTAGATACGGGTTCTGAAAATAACGCATTTGTCAGTGACAAAATTACGCCTGAAGGCTTGATGGAATTTGACATAGTGATAGGGCCGTTATTGCGCGATCATGTCACTAAGGTTAAGAGCTTCAATTTGCCTGAGTCCATGATGGTTTATTTAAATCGCCTTTCTGCCTCGTCTAAACAAATTGATAAAGCAGATTCAATAAATTCTGATGACCTTGCTATTGCCAATTTGGAAGAAGAGTTGAGCGGGATCATTGACGGAAGTACTGAACCAAGCTCAGAGAACTCTAGCGCTGCAGTTGATGCAAGGGAAACAGCGAAAGTCTATTTCGCATTAGCGCCAGAAGACGAGGCAATACAATTAGCCAACTTAATGAAAAAGCGCGGAGTTCGCACCCCAATCATTATTAGTAATGACTCCTCTGTTAGCCGACGTATGATTGATTCTTTCAACCAACACTGGATAGCCTTAAATGGTATTGACGACATTACTCCACCTAAGATAGTGACATTTTCTGATAATAAAGGTTTAAGGATTGGCATTACCGCTGCCTTAGACGTATTACAAAGCCAAAGAAGAATTCGCCAGATGTCGAGTTTAACGACAGAAACTGTGCACAGTGTGACTCGCAACAGGCGTGATGTAGATGCCTTCGTTGTTTTTGCCTTACCGCAGCAAGTCGAGCTGTTAAACCCTATTATTGAAGCAAGCATTAGTTTGTTTACCGAGCGCACAATTCCAGTTTTTGCGACGTCGTATAGCTATCAACACCAGCTTAATAAGAACAGTATTCGAGATTTACGCAACCTTGTTTTTGTTGATATGCCCTTTTTAATGCCTAAGCAAAGAAATAGTGAACTCGCAAAGTTAGTTGATTTAAGTTGGAATGAACCTCCTAGTTCATTTTTACGTTTGTTCGCGTTTGGTTATGATGCATTTCAGTTCTCAGAACAAATGCAACAACTCGCCTACTTTAGTCATACCGACCTCAAAGGTTTATCAGGTAAACTAAGCGTAAACTCAGCCCGGCAAGTGACGCGAAGCCTTCCAAGTGCAGTAATAGAAAATGATTCTATAACGCAAGTGGGCGGTTTTTAAGGCGGTGGTTTCCCATCAATTCATGGCCAGCCTAATTGGCCATGACGCTGAGCTGCAGGCAAAAAACTACTTACTTGCCAATTCACTTCAATTTGTGGAACAAAACTATAAAGCAAAGGTCGGAGAGATAGATCTGATCATGTTAGATGAGCAACAATTAGTCTTTGTAGAAGTAAAGTTTCGATCATCGAATAGTCATGGCAGTGCTGCCGAGCATTTCACTGTAAGTAAACGAAGAAAGCTCGAAAGAGTCATAAATTATTATTTGTTACAAAAGAAACTGAATCCTCATCACACAAATTTTAGATTAGATGTTGTAGCAATAGACGGCGAGCAGGTAAACTGGATTCAAAACGTATAGTAGAAATCGTTTCATTAGAAACGATTAGCTAGATAAGCAGATAACAACACTAAGAAAACGACTTAAGGGGCATTAAATGCTGGATAATATTAAAAAGAGTTTTACCGAAAGTATTCAGACGAAAATTGCAGCTTCTGAAGTTCTGCCTGTTCCCATTGAGAAAGCGGCGAACATGATGGTTCAAGCCTTAATCAGAGGTAACAAAATCCTAAGCTGCGGTAATGGCGGTTCCGCTGGTGATGCTCAACATTTTTCATCTGAGCTTCTGAATCGTTATGAACGCGACCGCCCTTCTTTGCCGGCTATGGCCTTAACCACTGATACCTCAACAATTACATCAATCGCCAACGATTATAGCTACGATGAAATATTCTCGAAGCAAATAAAAGCTTTAGGACAACCTGGTGACATCCTCTTAGCTATTTCAACTAGCGGAAATAGCCGCAACGTGATCAATGCTATGGAAGCGGCCTTGGCACGAGACATGACTATCGTCGCCCTAACTGGCAAAGACGGTGGTGAAATGGCGGGTTTCTTCGGCGAAAATGATGTGGAAATTAGAGTACCATCCTCACGCACTGCGAGAATCCAAGAAGTACACTTACTAGTTATCCATAATTTGTGCGAGTCAATCGACAATGCACTTTTCCCACTCAGTGAATCAGAATAAAAGAAGAAGGATTTATGCTTAGCAAAGGAAAAATCGTCTCGATAATCATTATCTTCGTTGCGTTTATGCAAACTGGATGCGCAGCTATTGCCGTTGGCACGGTTGGCGCAGCGGCAACAACTTCAGCTACTGATAGACGTACCGTTGGTACTCAGATCGATGATAAGACAACACAAAGTCGAGTCAGAAGTGCCATCAACACTATACCCAATGTAAAAGATGAGGCTGCAGTAAGTGTTGATGTCTACAATGGACAAGTGCTGTTGACGGGGCAAGCGCCTCTGCAAACAATGATAGTGGATGTTGAGGAAAAAGCGGTAAAAGTACAAAACGTATTAAAGGTACATAATCAAGTTAGGCTAGGTAATCCGATTCCAGCGACATCAACGATGAATGATGTTTGGTTAGCCTCTAAAATTAAAACAATCATGTTGGCGGATGAGAACATTCCACTTTTTAAGCTCGACCTTGTTGTTGAGGATAGTGAAGTGTTCATCATGGGCTTATTAACAAAACAAGAAGCGGCTGCCGCCGTAGAAGCCGCTAGAAATGTTGAGGGCGTGACGAAGGTAATTAGGGTGATGGAGCTTATCCCCTAGTTTTAGTTATCTTCGACCTTTGATTGATTTGTATGTCCCCTCCTAGATTAAGCTGACGTAAAGAAAGCACCTTTATTTCAACGTATTACTGGATAGCACAGTAAAAACGAAAAGGGCAAAGTTTTTTAAACCTTGCCCTTTTCTTATTTTGCGTCTGTCTTTAAAAGCGTTGTTAATAACCTGAAGTAGGCTGAATAAACTGTGAAAGCTATTTAATCACTTTCAAGCTTGGTCTTTTAGATTTGCTTTCATCTTTTTTACTTGTCGTATTTGATTCCACGGAAGACAAGCCTGAGGGCTTTTGCGTGGACTTCTCATATGCTGCCACTTCTTCTGGTGTATGAGTAAATACCGTCCCTGCACCGTTTTCACGCGCATATATGGCACTTACTGCGATACTAGGCACAAACACTTGCATTGGTTGACCTGAGAATCGAGCTTGAAAGGCGACACCTTCAAGTCCAACATTCAAGTTAACGCAAGCACTAGGTGAAATATTTAGCACAATTTGCCCGTCTTTTACGAACTGTCTTGGTACTTCTACACCAGGTAGTTCAGCTTCTACAACGATATAAGGAGTGAGTCCGTTATCAACTATCCAATCGCAAAAAGCACGGAGCAAATAAGGCTGGTTACTGGTCATATTATCCATTAGCGTTCTCTTGTTAGGATCAAAAGTAAAACGTAACTATGGTAGGAGCTTGGCATGGCGCAGAGAACTGGGCCATGCCGAAAGTAGACTTATAGCGGATTATGAATTTCGCGCTCTTGGTCAGTCAAGGAAGCCTTGAAAGAACCTCTTTCAAAAATGCGATTCATATAAGCAACAACGTCTTTACTACCCGCACCATTCAATGTGATGTTTAGTGCCGGTAAACGCCAGAGTAATGGCGCTAAATAGCAATCAACTAAACTAAACTCATCACTCATAAAGTAAGGCTTCTCAGCGAATATTGGACCTAAAGCGAGCAGAGATTCACGTAATTCATTACGAGCTTCTTCAGCGCCTGGTTCATTGCGGAATATTTTAGCAGCTAAGGCATACCAATCGTGCTCTATGCGATGCATCATTAGACGGCTTTCACCACGAGATACTGGATATACCGGCATCAATGGAGGGTGCGGGAAGCGCTCATCTAAATATTCCATAATAATATGAGATTTATACAGTACGAGTTCTCTGTCAACAAGCGTTGGTACTGTGCCGTAAGGGTTCAGTTCCAATAGATCTTCGCTAAGTTGAGTTGGGTCAATATAGCTAATTTCTACGCCGACACCTTTTTCCGCCAATACGATGCGTACTTGGTGACTATAAATATCAATATTGTCAGAAAACAACGTCATTATTGAACGTTTGTTCGTGGCTACAGCCATTAAAACCTCCGAATTCTCCTCCGAAAAGAGAATTGCAAAAAAAATACATTAAAAACACTAAAAGGGGCGCACTGCCCCTTTTATTTTATCACTAAAGGTAAGTCGTTATTTTTTAACGTCTTTCCAGTAATCCTTCTTAAGCAAGTATACAAAAACGAAGAAGATAAGAATAAAGATTAACACACCTTTACCAATAGCTTCCGATTGTAATCTTGACGGTTCGCCAGTGTATGCCAGAAAGTTAACCAAATCCAAAATAGTCTGGTCATATTCTTCAGGCGTTAATTTACCATCACCATCGGTGCGTAAACCAACACTTTGCTCTACCATTTCACCATCGATCATTGTCATTTCTGTCGCTAATCGTGGCGTACCTTGCAAACCTTGTAATACATGTGGCATACCAACATTTGGGAATGTTAAGTTATTTACGCCAAAGGTTTTACTTTCATCTACGTAAAATGTACGTAAGTAAGTATACAACCAATCAGTTCCACGAACCCTTGAAACAAGCGTTAGGTCTGGTGGTGGAGCGCCAAACCAAGTCGCAGCTGCTTCAGCAGGCATTGTTGAAGTAATATAGTCACTGACTTTTTCACCAGTAAAACGTAGATACTTATCACCTAACTCTAGTGGAACACCAATATCTTCAAACGTACGTTGATAACGTTGGTACTGCATTTGGTGACAACCTAAACAGTAATTCATAAATGTTTGAGCGCCACGCTGCAAAGATGCTTGATCTGTTAGATCAATATCAGCGTGATCATTTGGATAACCGCCGCCTGCTGCAAATACGAATGTCGGCACTAACAGTAAAATTGCTAACCATTTTTTCATAGTGTGATCCTCGCAGGTACTGGCTTAGTTTTTTCTTTACCTGAGTAAATCCAAAGTAAAACAAAGAAACCAAAATACATAATAGTAAGTATTTGTGAAGCAACAATCTTCCAGTTTTCTTGCGGTGTACCACCTAGGTATCCTAAGAAAATAAACACAGCAGCAAACACAAGTAAGTTTACTTTATGCAGACCGCATCTGTAACGCCAAGATCTCACTGAACCACGGTCTACCCAAGGTAGTGCGAACAGAACAGCGATTGCGCCGAACATGGTTAATACACCAAACAACTTATCAGGTACAGCTTTCAAAATTGCATAGAAAGGCGTGAAATACCACACAGGGAAGATGTGCTGAGGTGTTTTATACGGGTTTGCAATTTCAAAGTTCGGATGCTCAAGGAAGTAACCTCCCATTTCAGGCATAAAGAACATGATGTAGCAGAAACCAAACAAGAACACACTAAATGCCACGAGATCTTTGAGGACGATATGTGGAAAGAATGGTACTACGTCGTCGATAATGTCGTACTTATCAGTGTAATATTCATGGATTTTATAAGACGTTTTCTCTTCTTCAGATAGCGAACCTTTCTTGTGCTTAATGTTTACACCGTCTGGGTTATTAGAGCCCACTTCGTGCAATGAGATAATGTGCAAGAAGACTAGGATAACGATAACCAAAGGTAAGGCGATAACGTGCAAGGCGAAGAATCTATTTAGAGTAGCCCCAGAGATAACATAATCACCCTGAATCCATTCGACTAAATCCGGTCCAATAACTGGGATAGCACTAAATAGGGATACAATTACTTGAGCTCCCCAATAAGACATTTGACCCCAAGGCAATACATAACCCATGAAGGCTTCAGCCATAAGCGCCAAGTAAATTAGCATGCCGAAAACCCACAATAGCTCGCGTGGTTTTTGATAAGAACCGTACATCATCCCTCTAAACATGTGTAAATACACAACGATAAAGAAGGCTGAAGCACCGGTACTGTGCATGTAACGTATCGTCCAACCGTAGTCGATTTCACGCATGATGTATTCAACAGAAGCGAAAGCTCCCTCTGCTGAAGGTACGAAATTCATTGTTAACCAAATACCCGTGAGGATTTGGTTTACCAGTACGATTGTGGCTAGGAAACCAAATATGTACCAAAAGTTCATGTTCTTCGGTGCGGGGTATTGAATAGCGTGCATATTTGCAACGCGCATCATAGGAATTCGCGCTTCAACCCAGCCCAATAGTGCGTTTAGTGCGTTCATTACACAGCCTCCGCTTCTGAGCCGATAATAATCGTATTATCGTCGACATATTGGTAAGGCGGAACAACTAGGTTCAAAGGCGCCGGAACACCTTGGAAAACTCGTCCAGCCATATCAAACTTAGAACCATGACATGGGCAGAAGAATCCTTCTGCAACGCCTTCAGCGTATTGCTCGAAACTACCATCAGCTAAATGCTGTGGCGAACAACCTAAATGGGTACAAATTCCAACAAGGACCAAATACTCAGACTTAAGTGAGCGATACTGGTTTTGAGCAAAAAGAGGTTGCTGTTCAGCTTCTGAATTAGGATCACGTAATTCATCTTCATGAGCACTCAGGCTAGCTAATAGTTCAGGTGTTCTGCGCACGATCCAAACAGGCTTACTACGCCATTTGACTCGAATCATTTGCCCTGGCTGGATTGCACTGATATCAACTTCAACATCTGCACCAGCCGCCTTGGCTTTTGCACTTGGCTGCCAAGAGGCAACAAAAGGGACTGCAGCACCTACAGCACCAACCGCACCAACAACACATGTACCAACAGTCAAAAATTTGCGGCGATCGCTGCTTTTAGGCTGTTCGTTATTTGTTGCTGATTCATTGGTATCTACTGATACATCGCTCATCAACTTTTCTCCGGGTTGGAAAGACAGGTTTCAAATCACAAATTCGAGTTCAATAATGGCTTTTAAATATTCAAGATTAAACTGGTATTTCTAATCGGAAACGATCGATTATTATTAACAGCATATGTTAAAAGAAAACCCTTAACAAACACAAGGATTTAGTACGATAATTTGCTTGTTTTTGCGCTAATGAGTCAAGATTTCTTCACATGACTTAAATTTGTCGAAATATTAACTGTAAATTTTCGTAAGAATGAGATTTTCGGCGGAAATAAAAAACCCAGCCGAAGCTGGGTTTTTAATAAATTTGCAAAAAGTATTAACGTTTTGAGAATTGTGGACGCTTACGCGCTTTGTGTAGACCCACTTTCTTACGTTCAACTTTACGAGCATCACGAGTAACGAAACCAGCTTTGCGAAGTGCAGGGCGTAAAGTTTCATCGAACTCCATAAGAGCGCGAGTGATACCGTGACGAATTGCACCAGCTTGACCACTGATACCACCGCCAGAAACGGTTACGTACAAGTCAAACTTCTCTGTCATTTCAACTAGCTCTAATGGTTGTCTAACAATCATTCGTGCTGTTTCGCGACCGAAGAAAACGTCTAGTGGACGTTGGTTTACAGTAATGTTACCTGTGCCCGGACGAATAAAAACGCGAGCTGTTGAGCTTTTGCGACGGCCAGTGCCGTAGTATTGAGTATCTGCCATTTTGCTCGCTCCTTAAATGTCCAGTGATTGTGGCTGTTGTGCAGCATGCGTATGCTCTGGACCTGCAAAAACTTTCATTTTGCGGAACATTGCACGACCTAGTGGGCCTTTTGGAAGCATACCTTTAACCGCTTTCTCAATTACCATTTCTGGATTCTTTTGAATAAGCTGTTCGAAAGTTGCTTCTTTCAAGCCACCTGGATAACCAGAGTGAGCGTAGTAAATTTTACCTAACGCTTTGTTTCCTGTTACCGTAATTTTATCTGCATTGATTACAATAATGTAATCACCAGTGTCCACATGTGGTGTGTACTCTGGCTTATGCTTACCGCGCAATCTTAGCGCGATCTGTGAGGCCAAACGGCCTAAAGTTTTGTCTGCGGCGTCAACCACATACCAGTCGCGTTCTACGCTTTCTGGCTTTGCAACAAAAGTTTTCATCTATTCATCACCCAAATAATTCAGTTATAGTTCACTGTCAAGCAGCATTTTCTGCTCAAAGTGTAATTATATCAACCTGTTAGCCCCTTCGAGCTGGTCAATCTACCACCTTCCCAAAGGTGGGTGCAACTGGGCAGGTCGCGAATTATACAGAGTTTGACGAAAAAGCGAAGTGTTTTCTGACTTTTTCTATGTTTGAACGTTATTTCTTCCTGCATCTTTTGCTTTATACAAAAGCTCGCCTGCACGTTTAACTAAATCATCTAGATTTTCAGAGCCATTAACATCTACTAATCCAAAGCTCATAGTAACATTTAGCTCTGTATAGCTTATCAATCAGATTTCGCTCAATTTTTTACGAATCGATGATAGGAACCGAAGCATTTATTTATTCCTAGCCATTAACGATGCAACCAACCTAAATAGCTAGTGCGAGCGTGACCAGCAAAAGGGGCCACCTGCTGAACAGCATGGGATTGTGGTATCAAAAATATATTCAATGTATTAAAGCTAGGTACAAAGGCTTCTTTAATGTTGCCCACCTCATCATAAAAAGCGAGGTGGCCTCCCCAATTTTTATTCCAGCCTTTTGTCATGCTAACAACATAAGCAGCTACACGATCATGTTTGCTATGCCTATCGTCATGCTCCGTTAAAAAATGCCCTGGAGAATAACTAGAAGCATAAGCATCGGCTTTACGGATTTTTGGTTCTTGAGTAAGAGTACGCATGAAATTAAGCGTCTCTTCAGTATTCACAAAATCATGCATTGCGTGCATGGGATGGCCTTGATTCTCTTTCAGTTCAATCGCTTGTGTTATGTAATATTGCAAGAATACATACTGAAAGTGATCTCGTGCGCCGGAAAATATGCCATTCATAAATCCTTGTTTCTTCTGCGGTGGAAGGTTCTGAAATTCAGCCAATGCACTTTCGTAGTAGTTATCACCTTGATTGTAGGCTAAGTGCCATTGCTTATTCTCTTGCAATAAGCGATATAAATAGTCAGCCGTTTCTTCACTAAAAAAATTCGCTACCTGCAATCGACCATGCTTTTGTAATTGCGCGCTAAGTTCAAGAGGATCGTGTTTAGGGTTTATAGTGATAGGGACGGTCATAAGATTCCAGTAGGCCAATGAATTATGGGTAGTATAATAAAAACCAAGGAAAATAATATAGCTGGAATAATCCAAGCGGCCTTTTGTACTTATTTCTTCTCGTCACTTAAGGTGCTTTTTGCCTTTGACCAGAGCACTTCCAATGCGTCTAAGCTCATCTTATTAAGTTCAAGGTTATCGCTGTCAGCAAAACGTTCAACTAGCGCAAAGCGTTGAGTGAATTTTTCGTTAGCTTTTTGAAGTGCGACTTCTGGATGCACCTTTAGATGACGAGCTAAATTGACGGCGGCAAAAAGCAAATCACCTATCTCATCTTCTATTTTTTCTTGGGTGTGCACAGGAGCTTGTACCTCGGCTTTAATTTCATCAAGCTCTTCCAGAACCTTATCAAAAACTGGCGTGACTTCTGGCCAATCAAAGCCGAGTTCAGCACACTTTAACTGAATCTCTAACGAGGAATTTAATGCACTTTCTTGTATACCTGATGCGTGCAACGGGTTATTGCTTGGTAATGAATGAGGTGACAATGAGTCATTTGGCACTGAACCATTTGAAACTGAATAACTTGACGATGAGTTTTTTGTCGTCATATCAATTTCTGCCTATATCATTGATATCAGGTAATTGTTTTAATTTATCAATAACACGAGCTAAGTTCTCTGCATCCGTGACTTCCACAGTTAGTTTAATTTGAGCCGATTTGTGCGACTTATTGCTTAAGCTATTTACACCTAGGAGGCCTACTTTTTCATTCGATAACACCGTTGTAATATCGCGCAAAATCCCCGTGCGGTCTGTACAGTAAACATTAAGTTCGGTCTGGAAGCTGGTTTTATTTTCCAATGCCCAAGACACTTCAATTTGTCTTTCTGGATGTTGCTCTAGTAAATTAGCCAATTGATTACAATTTTCTTTATGTACGCTGACGCCTTTACCTTGCGTGATGTAACCTAGAATGGCCTCACCCGCCACTGGCTGACAACATTTAGCTATCTGACTTAGCAGGTTGCCGACCCCTTCTGCAATAATCGGCTCTTTGCCTGAGCGAGCTTTCGCTCGACGAGGTTTTATCGGGATCTCTGCGGGCTCTGGCGCTGGAGCATGCTTCTGCAACAAGTAGTTGGTCACCGTCATGACTCTAGTATCACCGCCGCCTATCGCAGAAAATAAATCCTCAACCGATTTTGCATTGAACTTTTCTATAGCATCGGCAGCTAGCTTGATTGGCAAGTCAAACTTAGACAGTTCTCGCTCTAGCATTTCTTTGCCAGCTTCAGCATTCTTCTCTTTATCTTGTTTTTTGAAATAAGAATGGATCGTTGCTCTAGCGCGGGCAGAATGAACATAACCTAAACCGGGATGCATCCAGTCTCGGCTCGGCGATGGGTTCTTACCCGTTAGAACCTCAACTTGATCGCCGCTTTGTAACTTGTAAGTGAACGGTACAATGCGCTTATTTACTTTCGCTCCATTGCAACGATGCCCTACGTTGCTATGTACGTAATACGCAAAATCGAGTGGTGTAGAACCGAGAGGCAAATCAATCACATCGCCTTTTGGCGTAAAGACGTAAACCCTATCATCGAAAACTTGGCTTCGAAGCTCTTCTACCAAGTTTCCTGACTCAGCCATTTCCTCCTGCCATTGCAGAATCTTTCTCAGCCAATTCAAACGTTCTTCTGAGCCCGCCGCTTTGCCCGTCGTACCTTCTTTATATTTCCAATGAGCAGCCACACCTAGCTCGGCATCTTGATGCATTTGTTGGGTTCTAATTTGAATCTCTACTGCTTTGCCCTCAGGCCCAACAATCACGGTGTGTATACTCTGGTAACCATTCTGTTTGGGTGTGGCTATGTAATCGTCAAACTCGCTTGGAATATGCTTCCAAGTTGTATGGACTGTGCCTAATGCCGCATAACAATCCTGTAAGCGTTCAGCGACGATGCGTAGTGCTCTAATATCAAACAGCTCTTCAAATGAAAGCTGCTTCTTCTGCATTTTCTTCCATATACTATAGATATGCTTAGGTCTGCCAATTACCTCTGCTTTGATTTGCTCTTGATCGAGCAAGCCCTGTAATTTTTTAACAATATCAATTATATACTGTTCGCGATCGAGGCGTTTTTCATCCAGCATTTTAGCAATGCGCATGTAAGTAATTGGGTGTAAATACCGAAATGAGAGATCTTCAAGCTCCCACTTAAGTTGACCTATACCGAGTCGATTCGCTAAAGGCGCGTAAATAGTGGCACATTCGTGAGCAACAATTACCCGCTGCTCCTCATCAGCATCTTTTACTGCATGCAGCGTGCAAATACGCTCAGCCATTTTAATCACAACGGCTCTCACATCCTCGACCATGCTCAACAGCATTCTACGAAGATTATTGATATGGCTTTCGTCTTGGCGCGTGCGCGATTGCAGAGTTTTAATTGCGTCCATGCGTCGGACGCCTAATATCAGCTCTTTTATTTCTGCACCAAACTGCTCTTCTATTTGTTCTTCAGAAAGTTTCTTAATTTGGCAATAGGGATAAACAAGTGCCGCTTGAAGCGTTTCATCGTCCATGTGCAGCTCATGGAGAATCTCCACCATCTCCTGACCAATGAGAAGTTCATCTGGTCTATCGGAAATTTGACTGAGCTTGTCTTTCGTTTTTTGAGGAACGTCTAAATCCGCCAACCATTCACTGAAACTGGGTCGACTCGCTTTATGTACACTTCTTATCGATACCATGTGTTTTTAACTCTACTGTGAGCTTATCAAGGCTATCATCTCAATATGCTTCGTGAATGGAAACATATCAAGGGCTCTCATTTTCACTATGCCGTAATTACTTGGTAGTACGTCAACATCTCTTGCAAAACTAGTGGGGTTGCAAGAAACATACAATATTTTTCTTGGCTTCAATGTCGACATCACTTTCATTATCTCCAATGCACCGACCCTAGAAGGATCGACAATGATTAAAGCGTCTTTGGGTATCATCAATGATGGTAACGAGGATAGGTTATTTAGGTCATAGTGTTCAAAGCGGCAGTTTTCAATGCTATTTAGTTGTGCATTTGCATTGGCTTGTTGCACCATTTCAGCCACACCTTCAACCCCAATCACTTCTTTACAGTGGGCAGCTAAATAAAGCGAAAAGTTGCCTATACCGGAGAACAGATCGACAACAACGTCGTTTTCTGATGGTGCTAACCAAGCCTGAGCTAGCTCTAACATCTTTTGATTTAGATGCTGATTAACTTGTATAAAGTTGTTTGCAGTCACGGATAGTTTTAAGGATGGGTCATCCGAAATAGTAAAGTTGGAAGCACTGGCTAGGTCATGGTTCTGTGAATCAGTATCCAACGCCAGCACATTCCTTAGCTTGCCGCCCTTTGTCTCAACCATGTACTGTGAGCCATGCTCATTCTGAGCGGCAATTAGCATAGCTACCGACTCTGTATCTAAACCTTTAACTAAGTGCAAACAAACCTGTGCTTTCTCTGAACCTTGGGTCAACGTGATATGGCCAATAGACGACGCACTTGGCAACGCTTTGATTAGGCGAACTAGTTTTTCGTATACAACTTGTAAGGGCGTTGATAACACCGCGCATGCTGGAATATCGACTACTTTATTCGACTTTTCTTGTCGAAAACCCACTTTAATATCACTTGAATTTCGCGCATCAATGGCAATCCGAGCTCTTCGACGATAAGCATACAGGCCACTTTCCTTTGCTTGCCCTTGCTCAGGAGAATTCGAGGAGTTTCTGCTTTCACCTCGCTTATCATTGATATCCGATTTTACGACGTCCTCCCAAACACTGTTTTTCAATCGTGCTGGAGATATCACCTTACTCAGATATTTTTCCAAACTCGCCTGTTTAGACTCTATTAAGTAGTCTGCAAGAAAAGCCTGATGTGAACATCCACCGCAGTCACTTACATAGGGACAAAATGGTTTAACGCGAGCCGTTTCATGCGCTTGCAGAACTTTTAGAATTTTTGCATGCCAAACTTTTTGTTTCTTTGACAAAATTTGTACTCGGTATTGCTCACCGGGTATCGCTGCGGGAATCACGACAATAGGTTTATGCGATAAACAGATACCGTTACCTTGGTGATCAATCACGTCTACCGCAATGTCAATCTTCTCTAAAACCTCTTGTTTAGCATTTCGTTGATGTCGAGAAGATGACTGCTTCTTTGCTTTGAAAAATTGAGCCATGACAATTAGCTCTCTAGTATGACGGTGGCAGTTGCATATTGCTTTTCATCTGAAATAGAAACATGGGTGTGATTAACCCCTTTTTCCTTAAACAAGGCTTCAAGATGGCCATTTGCGATCAAGTACGGTTGACCTGTCGGATGATGAGCAACTTCGAGGTGCTGCCAACTGACTCCGTTACCAATACCATTTCCTATCGCCTTCACTGCCGCTTCTTTTGCCGCAAATCGTTTTGCTAAGAAACGTGCCTGGGGGCTGATTGTGGTACTCTCGTTATTGTCGACATCTGGTTTCTCTTTAGGCCTAATCCTTGGCAAATCTGTCAATGCTAAATAATCCTGATATTCATTGGGTGTCAATATCCGCTTCGCCATTGACTCTGATCGGAGCACACTTGCTTGCAACCTAGCAATTTCAACGATATCTGTTCCGATCCCGACGATGGGCATTATCCACTCCTTTCATTGATGATCTTACAAAATTTTAAGTTAAGTATAACGTGCATGAAACACGTACGGCTTTTTACAAGCTCGATATGTAAACGTTGTATGTAACAGCCTATTGATGTGCAATCCTGGCTTCTTGCATCAGTAGTCGCATATCTCTTACAGCCTTATCAAGACCGTCGAATGCGGCGCGAGCGATGATGCTGTGTCCTATATTTAACTCAATTAACTGCGGTATTGCCGCTATAGGCTTCACGTTGTGATAATGCAGCCCATGACCAGCGTTCACTTTTAAGCCTAGTTTGTGCGCGTATTCGATACCCTTGACCAATTTCGCCAGCTCAAGTTCTGCTTCTGCTTCGGTTTTTGCTTCAGCATATTGGCCTGTATGAATTTCAATGTAAGGAGCCCCTGATGCCACAGCCGCTTCAATTTGCCTTGCATCAGCATCAATGAACAGCGAGGCTAAGGTATTTTGCGCAGCTAGTTGTGCGCATGCTGCTTTCATTTTGGATAGGTTCCCTGCTACATCCAAACCACCTTCAGTCGTAAGCTCTTCCCTTTTTTCAGGAACTAAACAGCAAAACTCTGGTAACACTTTCGCGGCAATTGCTAACATCTCATCTGTAACTGCCATTTCGAGATTCATGCGTGTGTTGATGGTTTCTTTTAGCAAAAAGACATCTTGGTCTTTAATGTGTCTGCGGTCTTCTCTCAAATGAATGGTGATGCCATCAGCCCCTGCTCTTTCTGCAACATCTGCAGCATGAACCGGGTTCGGATATTTTGTACCTCTTGCATTGCGAAGGGTCGCAATATGGTCAATGTTGACACCTAATAGTATATCTTGCACTAAACTCTCCTAAGATTGCCGAGTCGGCTGAGCGAAAAAATGTTTTGTTTTACTGCTGTTAAGTAGTCACTTTACTACTAAAAAGTTCACGGCTTTTAATCGGTTTATCACCCAATATGGGTCGTAATGCTATTCGACTTATCTTTTTTGCTGCTCTTAGCGAGTCTGCTTGCCAGTCATCATTTGCAATAGCTAGAATATCTTGGCCTTTGATTGCAAATGATTGATGCGGATCACAGGCGACAAACCCAATTTCGTTCATCAGCGAATAACTCTTGTCAGACATTATCTCAGATTCGCTTTGTGAGTCATATGTAAAGTCGGGTAAATACCCCAATTCTTCTAACAAGACAAATTCAAAGCTTCTCAGAATCGGCTCAATATCTGCCAGTTCGCACGGCGTTTTTGAAAAGTGTTGAAGCGAACTGAGCGCCAATTCGTATTGTTTAAATAAGCGAGTGAATACTTCCGATTCAGGTAAAGCTCTGTTAAGTATTTCATTCAAATAAAAAACACAAAAAAGACTTTGCTGTGAGAGGACAAAAGACTTGGATGTCGATTCGATCCTGCCTAAATTCCGTAAAGTACCGCGTCCGCTCAATTCGAAGTTTATTGCTTGGAGCGGCTGCAGTAGACTCTTCCTATCAGACTTAGGACCCCGCGCCCCTTTTGCTACGGCACTTACCCTGCCATTTTGTAAGGTAAAGAAATCGACAATAAGACTCGTCTCACGATAGGGCCGCCGATGCAGAACATAACCATCGTAAATGTCTTTGTTCAAGCTAGCTCACTTTAATCCTAACAACCTTCATGGTTTCAAATTCCATACCGGCGATTTCTGTTGTTTCAGGATAATAAGTTAAATTGACTACGCTACCTTCCAGGTTTTTATACTTTTTGCGGCGCTTGAAAATAAAAGGGACATCTGCATTAACGATCATGAGTGTATTGACGTACCATCCGTCTTCCTCACGTTGAACATGTGACGTCACTTTGCATAATTCCGAATGCACCAAGTTAGGGTGAGTTTCTAGTAATTTTTGCAAAGCTGTTTTTCGTGCCATCGTTTCAATAATCCTCTTCTTGTCCCATCTAACATATCTAAAAACATGATATGAGGGCTTGGTTTCTTATTGTACTCTCAGGAAATGAAAAGATGCTGCGTTCAATTATTCATTTACGTCAAATACGCCTCAGTCGGCGCTTTCAAGCGCTTGTACGAGCAATTGTACACTGATTTGCCCTCTAAATTCATTAATATCCAACTTATAAGCGAGTTTTACTTGTTGGAGTTTAGAATTTGGCCATTGCGCTAAGTCAACATTAAACGCAATTGCATCAAATTCGATGCCGTCTGTGCTAACCACCATTTTTAAGTGATTCTTGCCTACAATTCGTTGGCTGCGCATCTTAAAAACACCGTCAAAAAGGGGCTCTTCAAATGTTTGTCCCCACGGAACAGCAAGCTTTAAAAGTGTCGCATTCTCAATGTTGATTTCGTGGCTAGCAAGCGCACCATCAGACAATATCAAATTCTGAGTGGGTAAACCTTGGGTGGCTATGGCGACTGCGTTTTCAAATGCTATCTTAAATTCTTCCAATCGCTCAGTTTGCAGACTAAGCCCAGCCGCCATTGCGTGACCTCCGAACTTGTCTATCAAGCCTGGGCTCTGCGTATTGATACTTTCCAACAAATCACGAATGTGAACACCAGGAACCGATCTTGCTGAACCTTTTATTGAGTGTTCATCTTGTTGAGCAAAAACAATGGTAGGGCGATAGTACTTTTCTTTGATTCGTCCAGCTAGGATACCAATCACGCCTTGATGGAAATCCTCTTGGTAAAGAACGACACCCGCGGGTAGCTCATTCCCTTTTGCAATAAATAATTGCAGGGCATTCTCTGCCTCATCTTTCATAGATGACTCAATTTCACGACGCTCTAAGTTCAAGGCATCGAGTCGCGCAGCCATTTGACGCGCCATTTGAGGATCTTCTGCCAACAAACACTCGATACCTAATGACATGTCATCTAGCCTGCCTGCAGCATTCAGACGAGGGCCTAAAACAAAACCTAGGTCCGTCGATGATAATTTATGACAAGGTCTTGAAGCCACTTCAAGTATTGCCTTTATACCGGGGCGAGCAATGCCACTTCGAATACGCTGCAGACCCTGATGTACCAGTACTCGATTATTCTCATCCAGAGGCACAACGTCAGCCACTGTGCCCAATGCCACGATGTCTAGGTAATTCGCTAAATTTGGTAGCGCTATATTCTTATGTGCAAACCACCCTTCTGCTTGTAGCTGCGCTTTTACCGCCAACATCACATAAAAGGCAACTCCCACACCAGCTAAGTTTTTAGATAAAAACTCACAACCGACTTGGTTTGGATTAACGATAGCATCGGCTTTCGGTATCGATTTTCCGGGCAAGTGATGATCAGTAACCACGACTTTCATTCCGAGTGCTTTGGCGCGTTCTACACCTTCAACACAGGAAATACCGTTGTCGACAGTAATAATAAACTGTGCGTTTTGCTCATGCGCAACATCAACAATTTGAGGGCTCAAGCCATAGCCAAAATCAAATCGGTTGGGTACTAAATAATTTATATTTTGATGACCAAATGCTTTTAAGGACAGCATGCAGATTACTGTACTGGTTGCACCATCGGCATCAAAGTCACCGATGATGCAAATATTTTTTTCTTGTTTTATCGCTTCGCAAATCAATGATGCGGCATGCTCTATGCCTTTCAGTTCATTATAGTGACGTAGCTTTTTAATTTGAGTTTGGATTTGTGCTGCATCAGTAACGCCACGGTTTCTGTACAGCCTATCGAGCAATGGAGGTAGCTGCGGGTCGATAGGCTTGGATAAAATAGGATTGCGTTGTTGTATCTGCAAAGCGGACTTACTCAATGGAAATAATGTTAAGCGGATTGTATCACAGCAAGATTGTAGGTTGATAAAGTTGATGGCTTCCCTGCCCAGATTTAGCCGCACTATTTAAAATAAAACTCGCTGGACAGCCGTTTTTAGGCTGAGTTTTACTCACTCAATTCTTGTCGGTATTGATACAATTCCTGCAAAATCGGTGCGACTTCTTTTTCTACCATTTGCTTCTGAAGTTTTAGTCCGCCCCAGTTTGAAAAGACTAAAAATCCAATATATGCCATGAGGTAGAGTGAGGGAAACCATTGATCCAACAAACTGACTTGCAGGCCCCAGAAAAAAGAAAGCCCTATGACATTGGCTGGAAGAAATGACCAAATATGTGCTGCAGTCCACAATGTTTTTTGCTTCTCAAAATGCTGAATTTCGCACTCCACACGTTCTTTTAAACTACAAGCTAATTTTACATCAGGTACCGCTCTTGCTTTCGCTAATTTGATAGGAACAAACAAACAGTAGATTGCACTGCAAGCCATGGCAAAATACATTAAAAAGTGCATGGAAAGCTGCTGTGATGCAAATTCAGGTAACAATTGCTCAATAACTAATGGATACCAAACGTGGCCACTAAACATACCTATCATTACGGCAATAAAGGCAAAAACGGCGACACTGACCTCTATGTAAAAGTGCCAATTATAACGCCTGTTAAACTGATTTATGTTGATATCTGTTTCAGCCACTTTGGATACTTCGGTGCTCATTACTAGTTCATCTAATTCCACTTGCGCCGCCTTAGTCAACAAACTGTTGACGAAATTGAGTTTTCATTCGCGAAATGCGAACTTTGATTGCATTTCCAGACATGCCCAATACAGCTTCCATCTCCCTGGTATTTAGGCCGTTCACGTACAACACAAAAATAGCTCGATCTATGCGTGACAAAGATTTCGAAAACGTCACGACTATTTGCTCTTGGTTTAAGCCATGTGACTCTGTCTTCTCATTAGTGAGGCTAGCAGCAGTTTTCTGCTTACGAAGGCTGATTTTTTTGCGCTGATAGGACACCGCCGTATTAATCGCAATTCGGTACAGCCAAGTTTCAATACTAGAGTCGCCTCGAAAACTCTGATGACTACGCCAAAGTTGTTCCAATACTTCTTGCAACAAATCTTCAACTTCCTCAAAGTCAGCATAAGTTCTACATATATTACGAAGCTTATGTATGTTCTTGCTGACCAGTGCATCAAAGTTTTCTGTCATGATTCTCGCATGCTGTTGTTTATGTGTTGTATTAGAGTTAGTCGTGTGAAGAGGCCAATAGTTACAAGAAGGATAAATATTTTATTAACACCATTCGAATAATGCGCTCATTGAGTCTCACCTTAATTTATCCTCAGACAAAAAAAAGGCCTTCAAACGAAGACCTTTCTTATCAATTCAGCTGACTATCTATAAATAGCATCTGCGTTTTTAGCCATGTAAGTTTTCATATATTACACGCAAAGTGTTTGAAAACGCACGTTTCGTGTTAGGCCATGCAATTGAAATGTTATCTACCATGCCCGCACCACAATCGACCTCTAAGCGACTAACAACGTCAAACAAGGCGTCTGCATTTACTTTCTTACCTGTTTGCACAAGCTTTCTCGCGCCGCGAAGTATTTCACCGTTGTCATCTTGCATCACGGCATTATCCGTGGACTCAATGACAGTTTCTAATTCAGAAATAATTTCATTCAATGCGGTAGAAAGTGAATCCACCTGCCCTTGCTGTTGCAAATAAGGCAATAAATCAAACCACATGCTTGGATTCTCAGGCATCGGCATTTTGGCGATAGCTGACTCAGTTGCTGGCTCTGCGCTTTCTTGTTGTTGCGTTTTCATCTGCTCTTGAGCTTGTTGTAGCTCTTCTTTATGAGCCGCCACTAGAGCATCTTCCTGTTCAGCGAGAGTTTCTTCGTTACTTTGTAATTGCTCCTGCGCTTTCTGCAATGCAACTTCTTTATCATCTAATTGCGCTTTACTAGACTGTAACTCTTGCTCTAGTGAAGCCAATTGCTCTGCTAGACCAGATTGGTTACTTTGTTGATCATTCAGACTTTGTTTGCTCTCACTATATTCTTTCTGTACAGCTTCTAATTGAGCTAACAATTCTTCTTGTTTTTGCTCCATTGCTTGAATACTTTGCTCTCTACCCAAGAGTTTGGCTTGTTGCTCTTCTACTTGTTTCTTCAGAGCTAGCTCTTGCTGTTCTTGCTGCTTAATATGCGCTTCAAGCTCTTCTTGTTGTGCTTTCGCGTTATTAAGTTGTTCTTGCAACTGATGCTCTGCCGATTGCGTTTCGGACACTTGAGATTCAGCTTGCTGTAACTCACTCAAGTTGCCTTCGAGTTTTTGCTGCAGACTCTGATTTTGTTGCTGTGCATCAATAAGCGCTTGCTGAAGTTGCTTCTTCTGCTCTTCAATTTGTTTATGATGCGCCGTCCACTGCTCTTCACTTCCCTCAAGCATTTCACGTTGTTTACTAGCACGGCTTTCCACGTCGCTTAATTCAACTGCTAGTTGCTCAAGTTTTTGTTCTTTTTCAAGGCGCGCTAACTTCTCAGCTTCAGCTTGCTGCTGAATTTCATCTAGCTTGCTTTGAGAGTCTTGCAATTGCTGACGCTTGGCTTCAACTTCCAATTTAAGTTGAGCTTGATGCTCTTCCCACTGTTTGCCCGATTGATCAATTTTAGCTTGCTGCTCTGCACTATGACGCTCAATTTCTTGCAGTTCAGATTGAAGCTTATCGAATAGCTCCTGCTGACGAAGTTTCTCGGCTTTTTCTGCCTCAGTCTGCTGTTTCGCATCACTTAACACTTGCTCGGTTTCAAGCAGTTTTTGTTGCTTCGCTTTCAGCTCTTCTTGCAGTTTTTGCTGCTCGATTAAGCGCTGCTCTTCAGCTTCTTTCATCTCGCGTAATTTACTTTCAGCGTGCTGTTCGGCTTCTGCCAATTCAGCTTCAACACGTTTCATCTCTTCGTGTTGTTTCTCTTTCTCTAGTTTTTCTTTCTCAGCAGCTTGCTTCGCTTCATCTAGCGCATTTTGTGTTTCTTGTAAAATACTCTGCTTTTCTTCAAGCTCTTGCATTAGCTTGCTTTGTTGAGCAGCCATGTCGCCTTTTTCTTGCTTCGACATTTCTTCAAATTTTTGCATTTCGTTCTGCAAATGCTCAACGTGTCGTACTTTGTTGGTCAATTCAGACTGAGCCAACTTGTAAGTTTGTTCAAGCTCGCGACGCTGCAATTCAGCTTCTTCACTCGCTTTACGTTGGTTTATCAACGCTTGCTTCAACTTCTCACTGTTACTATCACTAGTTTGTAGCTGCTCTTGCAGACCCGTTATTTGCGAGCCTACTTCATTAATTTCAGCATCTTTGTCTGTAATAGATTGCTTCAATGAATCAATCTGAGTCACATATGCCTGCATTTTCTCTTGCTGTTGCTGCTGCTGCATTTGTAGTTTTTTAGAGTTTTCTTCACTAGCTTCAAGTTGCGCCTGAGCATCTTTGAAGTTTTTCTCACTTAACTGCAGTTGGTCCGAAATTTCATTACGCTGACTTTGTAAGTTATTGACTTTTTGAGTCGACAGCTCTAGCTGCTCGGTAAGCGTATTATTGACTTCTTGTGCTTCACTTAACATTTCTCTGCTTTGAGAATACTGGCTCTGCACTTTATGCAAGTTATCCGTGACGCTCTGATGCTTTTCTTGCAAGGTAATATAGTCAATTTTCGCTTCTGATATTTCATCTTGAGCTAATTGAAGTTTTGTTTCCGTATCACGCAAATCTTTAAGTTTCGTTGCCAGTTGCTCATGACTTGAGCGCAGCAGCTGTTGTTTTTCCGCTACTTCACGTTCCGATTCTTTTTGTGCTGTAATGGCCTCAAGGCGTGCTTGATCTGCTTGAATAATCTCAGTTAAATCGGTCCACATACATAAAATTGAATCGAACTCTTTGCCTTTATAAACAGGAATGTAGGTAGCTTGGCAAGGACGGGATTTGGCACCGACTTTATGCTCCCAACTGATAGACTTCGCTCTGCCATCATATTTTACTTTATTTACAATGCGCTCTAATTCGTAAGCTTCGCCTTCGTCCCGATTCAGTTCGAGTGAATACGGAGCGAAGCCCCATAAGTCATCTTCATTCTCAACACCAAAGAACTCGCAAGCCGCAGGGTTAACATTTGAGAAGCCTTTTTCGTCTAGGATGGCCATTGGCATGCTGCTATGTTCTAACAAGCCATGGAATTTATCTTCTTGGAATTGTTCGCCTGAGCGATCTGAAATCCAGCAAACATATTGCTCTTTTTCTTTATTAAACAGGTCAATATGCAATTCACTTGGATGCATAATTTCGTTCTTACCACGTAAGCTGGTATGGAAGTCTCTTAAGCGACCTGTTTGATGTAATTGTTTAGCTGCTCTACCGGCCGCATCAGCATCATTGAATAATTGATAGAACGTGCCCTTTTTAAGTTCTTTTTCATTTAAACCTAAGCGCTCTGTCATCGCCGTGTTTGCGTGAACAATCTTGTCTTCCGAGTCAATTGTTGCTACCGCGATTGGTGCGATATCCAATAGATTTGAGAAGTGAGCACGCTCTGACTCTAACTGTCGCTGAGTTTCAGTTAGCAAGGTTAGGTCTTGGAACATCCCAGCAAAACCTGCTCGTTCATTTTTGTCATCACCAAATGCTTGCAGAGTGACTCTTAGGTGTAAGGTCGTATTACCATCATTCACGGTGTTAAAGCTTTCAGGTGCGTCGGCTGCATGTTTGTTCTGCTCTGACTTTTTACCTACTTTTCCGGTAAACTCACGATTCAATGCTCTGCCAATCCCAACTGGCGTTTCATCTGGATTATGCAATTTATTGATATCGTCAGGTACAAGGTTAAGCAGATCAAAGCGCTTATTCTTAATCTCCGCCAAGCGAACACCAAACATACGCTCAAACGGATTATTGACCGATATAATTCGGCACTCTTCGTCAAGCACATACAGAGGATGCAATGAGACATTCTGTATTGCTTTTACTTTTTGCTCGCTAGAATATTCTTTTCTTTGATTTTGACGAATTTCAGTTTCATCAATGATTAATAATTTGAAGGCTGTTGATTTGCCCTTGCTGTTTTTTGCAGTACTAATAGCCACAACGCGAACAGGCACTTTAATTTCAACAGATTGCAACACACTCTTAAAATCAACTTCGTGTTGCTCTTTTGCCAACTCAAAGGACTGTTTCCAGAATGTCATATTGTTTGGACAGACAAGCTCATGAAGTTTGTCGAAGTCACCGGTCACTTCTTCACTGAAACCAAGAATAGTGGATAAGATTTGGTTGGCTTCAAACGTTTCTGATTCAAAATCGATCTTCATTTGGCCTAAATATAAATGCTCAGTTAATTCGTTAAGCTCTTCTAGGTCCAGCTTGGTTTGCTTAAGTTCTTTTTCATATTTGTTAACGTCTTCAATAGTCACAACAAAAGCAACGCCGTCATACATTGACGCGTTCTTTGCAATGGTAAGACGTAGCTCCATATTGCTCGATGGCGCTGTGACCACCATTCTGACCACTTCGTCACTATCAAATGCTTTATTGATAGCGTCTTTAGCTTCATCTCTAAAGAAATCAACTAATGACTGATTAAGTAATCGCCCTTTTTCGCGACCGAGTAAAGTCGCTGCTGGGCTATTTAATTGAATAACATTTCCACGCAAACCTACGAGCATAACGCCGCTATTGCACTTATCTATGATTTCGTCTTTCTGGGCGAGCACTTCGTCATGAATTTCAATGAGCTTATTCTTCGATCTCATGCTGATAAATGCATAAACAGTCAAAGCAAAAAATAAAACAACTAAACCAATTCCCGAATACGCAATCAAACTGAGTGTTGCTTCATCTTGTAGTGCGAGTTTATCACCCAACGCGAAGCACGCAGGGCTCATAAGAAACAAAGCGTAGAAGGCTATTCGCTTAGTAGATGAAAGAATAGAGAACGGCAAGTGTCGTGGCATCTTGTGAGTATCCATTGAAAATAAGTTTATATCCTACTAGACAACTTACATCGTGAGCGTCAACTTAAAAATAGTCGTACAACATATTGTGTATAATTATGAATAACTAATTAGTCGTAATTGTCACTAAATACGCCACAAGTCGAGTCAATGAGTATGTCTTTAATAGAACTAATTTGATCTTACTAACATCATAAGTTCATTATAGTCTATCGGCAGGTTTAGCGAGATTTAAAACTTAATGTCACAACTACGCCAGATTCATCCGTTTGATTTTCAATATCGATGCTTGCATGGTGAAAAAGTGCAATCATTTTAGCAATGTATAAGCCCAATCCTAAATGTGCTTGCTCTGAACCTTGCTCTTTTCTTACCGATATCATTGAGTCTAAAAGCTCCTTTTGCATATTTTCAGGCAGTAAAGGGCCTTGGTTACTAATGTGGATCCTAAATGCATTCTCGCTTCCTTTTAGAGCGATTCGAATTAACGAATTTTGCGGGCTAAACTCAACGGCGTTCGCGACAATCTTGTCTAACATTTGTGCGAAGAGTTCAGGTGCCCCCTCTATCACCAATGACTGAAGTTCTGTCTCGAGTAAAAACTGGCGCTCTGAGTACGCTAAGCGATAGCCTTCCGTACATCCGACCAGCACTTCATTAAGACTAAACGCTTCCACATCACTGCTTTGTATTGCTTGCTCTAAGCGAGTTGCCTCACTCATATTGCTTAGTATTTTGCTAAGCCTTGTAATGCCCTCTTTAGCACGGTCAATATAAGCTTGATTATCTTGAGAGTGTTTATCAAGTGAAAGGTTATCCAATGATGAATTGACTATCGCCACCGGCGTGCGTAACTCATGCGACAAACGCGACGCCATGTTCTCTAAATAACTGTTGTACTGGCTTAGTTTGGAAAGTACGTTGTTAAACGTTCGACTCAGGTCGCCTATTTCATCATTTGCCGGAGAAGCTTTGATTTCACCGATAATTTTACCTGAGCTATCAATTGCGCTCTCAGTTTCATTTCTGAGCTTTCGAATGCGCCAAGAAATTCTGGATGCTAATAAAAACAAAGACAATGTGCCTAGTACGATAACAGCCAAAATGAAGTGGAATTGCTTTTCCAATGCTTGATTGCGCAGGGTTCTAATCCCGTTCGTTGTTTGCTCAACGACGACAGCTCCCATTACTTGTTCGTCAATATATATAGGATGTGCTGCGGATAATATGACCGCTTTTTTATCTGCACTTAATCGCCACAATGTGCTTGGCGTGCCATCTAGTGCCTCTTCAATATCTTTTCCCGCGAGTGCAAAAGCATTATCGAGATCATCAACAAAATCGGCAGGCGGTTTTGTGAGTATCCTGTAATAGATTGGTAGTAACCACTCACTCTCAATATACTCCCAAATCCCTTTATTTTCATTAGTACGCATTTTGGGTGTTTCAGCTATATTTTCTTGTGTTTCTACTTGTAAGTTTTCTCGCTCACTTTTTTCATCCTTATCAGCATCCTCATCGATTAAAGGCATAGCACTGGCGATGTTTGATGGCTCAGCTTGCACGCCACTAGCACTTTGAATCTCCCCAGACTTCGCGAGTACGCGCATGTGTTTATCGATAACCCAAACTCTTGCGTTGGCGTATTGTAAACCTTTCAGAATATTTTCGATGTCAGGCGAGGGGATCAAAATAGTGCCAAGTGAGTCAGCCTTCGTGGGATCTGCCGTCCCTAAGGTATACTTTGCGAAGCGAGTTTCTGCATCATCTACATCGGAGATAGCAAAAGCAATTTTACTAGACATCATGCCAACAGGAATACGCAACTCGACGGTATAGCCTGCTTCTGTTTGCTGCCAGTAACCTTGTATTTTGGTCTCTAGACGCTCGGGCTGAATATTCGGCGAATCTTGCTTCAGCAAATAGGCATTTACCCAACCTGATTGCATCGGTGCAACAATATAGCGCTGAAACTCACCTTTAATATCAGTCATTGCTATCTGTAAATAATCATTGCGATCGATACGCAAACTGTTGCGAGCACGAAAGACCAAACTATCATCGTTAACTTCGAAAACTGCGTAAAGAAACTTATCGTAGCGCCCTATCATGTGTTTAAAAGACAGACTTTGTGGACGGTATGCTTGTTGAATCTCTATTAAGTTCTGCTCCGCATAATGCATTTTGAAAGCACTATACTCATCCCAGTCGGCTACATCTCCGTCTAACTGAATGGGATAATCAATACTATGGGCATACAGATCCGTACCCGGCCGTACATCACTCATAAATGAAGATTGTGTTGAAAATAACTTCGGGCGTTCATGCAGTGCAGTTGCCACGGCTCGCGCTGTGCCCACCATCGTTTGTTCCTGCCCTATCCGCAAATAGGTTTCTAATTCCCAAACATACTGGTAACCCAAATACGGGATGGCAAACAAGAAGGATGAGAAAAATAGTAGCTTAACGCGCAAGCTGATACGCCAATTTGTCATGAAGTCTCACTTGATTGAGAGTCTGAATTCTCTGATTTCCAGCGGTATCCCATGCCATAAACCGTTTCAATGCGGTCAAATGTAGCATCTAATTGAATAAACTTTTTTCTCACTCTCTTAATGTGTGAAGTGATAGTCGTGTCATCCACTACCATCTTTGACTCATCCATTAGCTGTTGGCGACTCTTTACATGACCTGCAAATTTAGCAATTGCATGTAACATCCAAAACTCGGTCACGGTTAATTCAATCAACTGACCTTTCCACTGAACCGTCATCCTTTTCGCATCCATCACTAAACTTCCTGACTGGATAAGATCAGAGGGCACTTGAGGTTCATTCAATAATGCAGTGCGTCTGAAAAGTGCGGCAATTCTAGCTAATAAATGAGGCAAGCTAATGTCTTTCGTCAAATAGTCATCCGCGCCCATTCTTAAGCCGCAAATCGTGTCGTAATCGTTATCTCTCGCCGTAAAGAATATAATCGGCAAAGTCTTAGATAAACTTCGCAGGGTTTGACAGACAGCAAAGCCCCCATCTATTTCGTCTTCCAAGCCAATGTCGACAATCGCTAAATCTGGTAGTTGTTTTGTAAATGCGACTTCCGCTTCAGGCCTATTCGCATAGGCTTTCACCTCATAACCTTGCTTTGTTAAAGCAGACACATAGTTGTCCCGCAACGCTCGGTCATCTTCAACTAATGCAATTTGCTTTGTCATAACACATCTTCCAGAAAATCAATTGAGCTTAACTATATAGAAAATCGCGGTGGGTTAAAGCCTTTGGGAGCAATTTCCATTTTTTCGCCACAATTGACCTCAACATTGCCATTTTTTCTCCCCGAAGTTGACACGAAGTCTTTGTTTAATGACATGGCGTTTCAACATCGCTACCAAAAACATCGCTAACAAAAACAGCATTTGAATAACGGTAAAACAATTTTTATATTTTGGAGAACATCATGAAAACAGTAACTAACACAAATACCAAGGCAACAAACAAAACAGCTTTCGTAAAGAATGCATTTACCAAAACAAGCTTAGCCATTGCTTTTACAAGTTTAATGAGTGTTTCTGCATTCTCGGTTGCAGGGTCTAATCCTCAAAGCCAAGCACGTTTGAGCGCAGAAGAAATTGAGAGCCAAGAAACTCAGAATGAAGTAATCGGTTTTGGTACCGGAGTTTTATTTGGCGCGGCTGTTGCAGGTCCGGTCGGCGCGGCAGTTGCAGGATTATTTGGCATTCTAATCGCTGATGATGTAAATGATGAAGCTAAATTAGAATTAACAAGAAATGAGCTAAATAGCACATCGCAAAAACTGGTCGCCCTGCAACAGGATTATGAAAAATCAATTACTTCGGCTAATCAACAAATTGCCGCTATGGACAGCGCCATGTCGCAAGCCATTCAGCTGGTCACGCCAGCCCTTGAAGCTAATATCCAATTCAAGACGGCTTCTTTCATAGTGGAAGATCATTACAAATCTCAACTTGATGGCCTTGCCAGTGAGTTACGTAAAAATCCGAACTTGAAAATTGAACTGTCGGGCTTTGCCGACCAGCGTGGTGAATCTACTTATAACCAAGTGCTATCGGAACAACGCGCTAACGCAGTAAAGGACTATTTAGTCAGCCAGTTTGTTAATGAAAACCAGGTCATCACGCAATCCTTTGGAGAGACAGAGCTAGTGAGCAAAAGCGATAGCAATGAAGATAACTTTTTTGACCGTCGTGTAATGCTAAAGGTGAGTAACAAGCCGGCTGAAATGACAGCGGCAACTCATTAATTACCCACACATGTAAAAAAGGAAAACTCCCATGGCATCATTACATCGTTTCGTTATCGTTGTTTCGGCAGTGACTGTTGTGGGAGTGATACAAGCCTTTGTACCTTCGTTTCCCATGACGGTATTGGATGAAAACAGTGGCTCCTCAAACTTGTTTTTCAAAAACACAGTATCCGCAGCAAGGACTGGAGGTAGCAATAATACTGCAGGCACTGATATCACTAATGTTGGACTGAATGTGATTGGAACTCAAAATTCTACTCACATTCAACAACAAATAAATATTGAAAATGCGCTTATTGAGGGCAAGCATATTGCTCCGTTAAATCCATACAAGGATGCACAGACGGGGCAATTATATTATCAAGTTATAAACGACAGTTTAGATCGTTCGAGCAGCAACAACTCGAGTACAGAAGCTGGTGTACCTAATTTCACATTAGCTGACACAATTGAGACCGACGTCGATATATCCGTCACCGGTATGATTGCGAGGACTTCACTAGTACAAACATTCACTAACAACAGTAATCATTGGGTCGATGGTTTATATGTGTTCCCTTTACCGGAGAATGCAGCCGTTGATCATTTACTTATTGAAATAGATGATAGGAAAATAGAAGGACAGATAAAAGAAAAATTGGCTGCAAAAAAGCTCTTTAATGAAGCTAAAAAAGCAGGTAAGAAAGCGAGCTTAGTTGAACAAAGACGGCCCAATTTGTTTAGTAACAGTATTGCCAATATTGGCCCTGGCGAAACTATCAAAATTACGATCGAATACCAGCAAATCCTTCGCTATACAAATGGGGCTTACTCATTGCGATTTCCATTGGGCGTAACACCAAGATACGCGCCTAGGAATGCAAACACTGAACAGATAGAAACAGCACGATTATCTATTGACCGTTCAATGATGCAACAGAAGTTTTCCGACAATATCGATATAAGAGTGAGCTTAAACGCAGGTGTTCAATTGCAAAATATTGACAGCGAGCATCATCCTATTGAAGTTTCGCTTGAGCAAAATGATCGCTATATCGTGAATTTGCAACAGCAAACCATTGCCATGCAAGATTATGTGCTTAGCTGGCAACCAGAGTTAGGCAGCAGTCCCAGCTCTGCGCACTTTACACAATTCGTGAATGGCAATGAATACGGCATGATTGTGCTTTATCCCCCACTTCCAGATGAACAGCTTGTTTTGGATCGTGAAGTTATCTTCGTGCTAGACACTTCAGGCTCAATGTCGGGTGACGCAATTATTCAAGCCAAACAAGCGCTTGCCCATGCCATTGATGGATTAAGTACAAGAGACAAGTTCAACATCATCGAGTTTAATAGCAATGCCGAACTCCTTTGGCGAAAAGCAAGATATGCGGATACTGAAAACAAGGTTGAAGCATTTGATTTTATCTCGGGATTGACAGCAAATGGTGGAACAGAGATGCATCAAGCGTTGTCTATGGCTTTGCTGAGTGAGGCCGATCCCGAGCTTTTTAAACAAATACTGTTTATTACTGACGGAAGTGTGAGTAATGAATCCGAGTTAATGAGCTTGATAACTGAAAATTTGAATCAAGCTCGGCTTTTTACGATTGGCATAGGTTCAGCCCCAAATAGCTACTTTATGACTGAAGCGGCAAAAAGTGGCAAAGGAAGCTTCACCTTTATTGGGAACACTGCTCACCTAACTCAAAAAATGGACGACTTACTCGATAAAATCAGTGCACCGGCCTTGACTGATATTAAATTGAACTTAAAAGGGATCCAGCGTTATCAAGATTTTGAAATGTATCCCAATGTCATCGGTGACTTGTATCAAAGCGAGCCTCTTGTAATTAGCTACAAGCAATCATTAAGTAGTCACGATTTAAGTAAACAATTATCGGAATCTGCACAGACCTTAAATCAGAAAGCGGAACCGATATTAGTGGGCACTTACAATCACTCACCATGGCAATTCACACCAAGTATCGAATTGAATAGTGTAGGTACGTCAATTGACAATGCACACAAAGCAAAAGGCATCAATGTACTCTGGGCGAGAGAAAAAATAGCTCAACTTACCAGAGATAAGCGAAGCGTCGTCTCGGATAAGCCTAAACAAATTTATGAAAGTCAGGAACTTAACTCAGATAGCCCTATTTTACCTGAATCAGAAGAGCAACGAATTATCAGAGTAATAACCGAAACAGCACTTGAGCATCACATCGTTAGCCAATATACCAGCTTGATTGCCGTTGACGTATTACCAACCAAACCGACCTCTCTGCTAGATGACCTTAATACAGATAAGGAACTCATGAGAGAGAGAATAGCCACCAGCAAGCTAAAAAGACACGCTCAACAGGGCTTCACGTTGCCTCAAACCGCAACAAGCGCGCAGTTGAACTTGATATTAGGCTTTGTTTTTCTAATGCTGAGCTTATTGATATACCGATTTCCCACACAGTTACGACTAAGAAAATGATGCTAATTTTCAAGAGTCTTATCAACAAGCAAGGCCGAATTAACAAATGCCAGATCAATCTTAAAAACATTATTAGCTTATCGCTGTTTGCTATTGCCATCCTCTTTATATTTGATGGCTTTTATATACAAGCAAAAGCGAAATATGCTCAATATTTAATTGCAAAATCATGGAGTCATTACATGCACACAGGAGAACATAAAAAGCCATGGCCTTGGGCTGATACTCACCCAATAGCGAAACTGGATATGTACCAAACGAGTCAGTACATTCTAGCTGGGGCAAGTGGGCGTAACCTTGCCTTTGGTCCTGCGCACTTAATGCAAACTGCAGCCTTGGGAAAACCCGGAAATGCGGTAGTCGCCGGTCATAGAGACACTCATTTTGAAGTGCTAAAGAAAGCAAAGCTGGGTGATCTTATTTACTTAACGAGTCGAAATGAATACGCAACAACTGAGCCTTTGAAGCAAGTCTATCGCGTTAGCAGTATTGAAATTGTCGACCAACATAACCTTGATGTGCTAGATAGCGACATAATGAGCACGAGCGTTACGCTCATTACTTGCTACCCCTTTGACAGTGTTAGCCCAAACCCAAGTTTAAGATATGTCGTGAAAGCTGATAAAATTTAGGTAATAAAAGACGATCTTAATCACGTGGTTTAACTCCCCCCCCTCCAAAGGCTCTTCTTTAATATCATGCGTCCCAGACAATGGTATTAGGTACTTTGCTTAGGTATATAAAAATGACTGTTACTTTAACGTCAGATAGCCTATATTATGCCCCTAACAAGGAGAGTTGCTATATGAAACAACCATCATCAAAGAGTTATCCTGTCGCCGTATGCATTTCTGCAATATTTGGTGTTATGGGGATCCACCACTTCTATTTAGGTCGGTACATCGAGGGATTGATTGACTTGAGCCTATTCATAGCTACGATATACTTTTACGTAAACGGTCATTTATTTTGGGCGATTGGGTTCGGTATAGTTGATGGAATACACACTTTTATAATAACAATAATGCTACTTACCGGATCATTTAAAGATGGTGAAGGGAACTATGTCTGTTACCCCGGACAAAGATTAGCATAATCAAGGAGATATACATGTCAGAAGTTACAGCACCAGTACCAACACCAATTAGTGAAAAAGGATTCGTTCCTACTTTATTGCTATGTTTCTTTCTAGGCGCATTGGGCGTTCATAGATTCTACGTAGGTAAAATCGGTACTGGCATTCTAATGCTTCTTACTTTGGGTGGCCTAGGTATTTGGAGTCTGATTGACTTCATCATGATTGCTGTTGGCAGCTTTAAAGATGCTCAAGGCAACGTGATCAAATCTCAGTAATCTCGGTTATGAGACAAAAAAAGCAATCTTTATAGATTGCTTTTTTTACGTCTAAAATTCAAAAGTCCTTTTTATATTCCGCTATTTTTTCTTACCTAATACTTTGTTTTCACCAATGGATTGTAAAGCTTCAACAATATGCGCCGGGTAGGCTTGAACTTCGCCGCTAGACCAATTATTGCTTTCAGCTTGCTTAGTCAAATCAGCAATTCTTTCGTTTAAGTCAGGATGACTCGAAAACCAGTTTGATTCGTTCTGAGTAGTATGGCTGTCTTGATGATCGTTTTGCATATCATCATTGTCTTGAAGTGCGCTAAACAAACTATCGAAACCTGCTACATGTCCGTAGTGAGCATTCAATGCTTCTATTCCCATACTGTCGGCTTTGCGCTCTTGCTCTCTACTAAAATAAGACAAACCTAACTCACTACCTAAACCACTCACATTTAAGCTTGAATAGTCGCCGGTGAGGTAGCTGTATAGCATTTGAATAGTTAAGCCTCGAGCCATTCCAACAATAGGATCCCGGTTTTTGATATGTGCAAGCTCATGCCCTATGATCATCGCTAAGCTGTTTTCGTCGTCCAAGGTTTCCATCAAACCTCGACAAACAAATACGTGACCACCCAGAGTTGCAAATGCATTTACTGCGTCGGTGTCTAAATAGTGCACTTCAACTTCCATATCTGCCGGAAGATTCATCTTACTCGCTATATCTGCCGTTAACTTATCTAAATATGCTTCGATGTCATCGCGCTCTACGCTAGATTCATCATCACCAAAGTAACGAGTAATTTCTTCATAGGGTCGAACAAACTTCTTTTCAGCAGAAAAAGGTAAATTTATTAAGATTCGATCGGCGAAAAAAATGAACAAGGCAGCCAAAACAAACAAGCTTGTAAATGAAATGGTAAGCCATTTGACCATTTGTTTGTGATGGTTCTCATGGGATGCCGGCGGTTGGTAGTAAACGGGCTGAGGCGCTTGCTCGCTTGATGGCTCAACGTCCTGTTTTGATATATCTTCTTGTGACATTTATTACTCCTTGTCAGCTTGCGAAAGAACTCGCAAAAGTGCATTTACTATATTGAATACAACTACTTTAGCCTGGACATTATAATACCTCACAATTCAATGGAAGAACTAGTTTCTTTATGCTTCTGGATATATAACTGCGTTGCAAAGCGACATGCTGTGCAAAGTTTAGTGGAAGAGCAGTTGGCAAAAGATAGACTTACTGGTTTAGCAGAAAGTTTTAGCTTTTATTTCTCTCATGTTGATATGCTTCGAGGTCCTATTCGAATATAAAAAAGGACGCTATTTAAGCGTCCTTTTACTATTCTAATTAACTTTGTCGTGAGTCATACGACTATTTAGAATCTATACGAAGCCTGCGCATATACAAAGCGACCTTGACCGTTATGAGTCGTGTTAACGTACCCATAGAAGTCATGGTGGCTAAACGGTGGTTCCTCGTTAAACAAGTTGGTAATACCAACCGTCAAGGTAGTATTATCAATGCCGCGATAGTTGGCTACTAAATCTACCGTTGTCATTGAGTCAACGGTTTTGTCGCCAAAACCAGAATCCGCATCGCCGTCAAACTCACCTATATAGTTCAGTGCTAATGTTGCAGTCAGGTCGTCTTGTGCCCAGTCAACTGAGGTAGTATGACGTACTTTCGGTTGCTCAAATTCACCTTCACTCAAGCTTAAGGTACCCAAACGAAACTCTTCAAATTTCATTACGTAATTCATTACAAAACCAAATCTGAATTCTCCCATTTCTGAATTTAGCTTATAGCCTGCGTCAAAGTCGATACCCGAAGTTTTCAAATCACCAATATTTCTAAATGAATCTAAAATACGGACTACTTCGCCTGGATCATTAGGGATACCTGTTGGTATACGGATGACCACATCTGGATCTAAACCTTGGCTAGAAAATACAAACTGAGTATTAGAGTCGATAATATTTTCAATATCATAGCTGTAGTAATCAATTGAGAAATCAAGAGCGTCTGTGACTTCATAAATCACACCAATATTAAAGCTAGATGATTCTTCTGGACCAAGATCCGGGTTACCAGCAAACACTGCTGTGTATTCTTGTGGAGGGCAAGACAGGTTAACGGCAGCACATCGAACTGTATCCACTAAGTTTGGAGACTCATCTGTGCGACCCAAACCAAGCTGATGCAAAGAAGGTGCTCTGAATGCTGTTCCATATGAGCCACGAACAGATAAATTATCCAATGGCGCCCATAAGAAAGAGATTTTAGGATCGGTTGTTGTGCCAAAATCACTGTAGTTTTCACTACGAACAGCAAACTGTACTTCCAATTCATCTAACACAGGAATTGATAATTCTGCAGAAATGGACTTACTGTCACGTTTACCATTTGCTTGAGTTGCTTCTGTGCCAAATACTTCACCACGTAAGAATTGATCATCTGGGTTATCAGAAATCGATTCTTCACGATACTCTGCTTTAATTGCAACCATTAAGTCACCAGCATCCATTTCCATTAATGGACCAGAGAAAGTGACGTCAAAACTTTTATTAGTTGATTTACCCACACGTGTTGTTGTGGTTTCAATAAAGTCTAACGCTTCTTGAGAGTTTGCTGATGGTTCAAACGGATTCCAACTTTCATTGTCGATTGCTTCTTGCACTCGACGTGAATTAGGGAAACCATCTACACCACGCTCAACTGATTTGCTTTTTATGTAGCTGTAAGCCGCTTCCCAGTTCCAAGTAGCTAGTTCACCAGACATTCCCAAAATGGTTCGGAAGTAGTCAGTATCAACGCGCTTTTCTCGGTTACCGATGTCCACGGTGCGACGACGCATGGTTAAGTCTTCACCGAAGAATGGATGTGACGGATCATCAGCGAATGGGTGGTTAGCGTTGTCACCGCTCATAAAGAGCTCATCGAAACTTGGGCTACCAGCACCACGAACGATGGATTTCGAGTTTTGACCATTGAAATCAATGAATGCTCTAAGGGAATCATTAATTTCGTAACGACCTAAGTAATTATAACTAAAACGCTCTGCATCCGGAATCATCGTCATAAACGGTGCATAATCATAGCGACAAATAGCTGCGCCACGATCGATGTCTTCAGGAGCACATCGGTCGGCACCGAATTCATCAATAATACGATTAGTTGGATCAGCCTTAAGAGCTATTGTTCCGGGGATACCCGCCGAACTTCTGAAATCTACCGCATCGGGATCGTTTGGTCTGCGAGCTGCCTGGTTTGCTGTTCTTGAGTAATGACGATCAGCATACAACACTTCTTCGCGATCGAAGTAATCTAAGATGAAAGTATGTTTAAACTTGTCATCACTAGCGCCCCAAATAATATTGAAGTTCTGCTCTTCACCGCCGCCATCAGCCGTTGTACCCACTTTTCCTGATACTTCAGCGCCATCGAAATCATCTTTCAAAACAACGTTGATAACACCGGCGATCGCGTCAGAACCATAGGTAGCCGATGCGCCATCTTTTAGTATATCAACACGTTTGATTGCAGAGATTGGAATGTTGTTTATGTCAACGAAGGCTGTATCAATCCCTTTTGCAAAAGGAGAAACCGATACACGGCGTCCGTTGATGAGTATTAGTGTAGAGTCTGCGCCTAATCCACGCAAAGAAACACTAGAGCCACCATTTGCGGTGTCATCACTGCTGTTCCCTTGAGTGGAAAATGTGCCTTGACCAGAAATCGGCAATTTTGTGAACAAGCTAATCAAATCCGTGACACCGGTATTCGCTATTTCTTCAGCGCCAATACTCGTTACTGGAGAAGGTCCGGCCATGTCAGTTCGTTTAATTAACGAACCTGTGACTACTATGCGCTCAACGTTTTCTTCATTGTCTTGAACCAAAGCCTGCGCATTACTAATGCCTAATGCCAAACTGACTGCTGTAGACGTTAAAGCTAACTTTAACCCTAAATTTTTCATAAAATTTTCCCTTTTTTTAGTTTTGGTGATGCCAACACCTTATATAGAGGCAAGCTACTGTAATAAAAGCTTTTTAATTACAGACAAGAATATTTATAGCACATATTAAGAACAATTCCTGTTTAATTTATAAACAGTTTAAGTGGTCGGAACAGCCATTTTGATGAGCTATTTCGTTTATTTGCAATAGATACACGTGGAATACAAAAAGTACGAACTTAGTGTCCTAAATATTGCAACAAAAAGGATAATTTTAGTGTGTTGAATCTAAGATGTTGATTTTACGTTTTAGGTTTGGCTTTGAATTTAAAATTTGAAATTGAGGATTTGAATTTAGATCTAGGATTTAGATTTAGGATTTAGGATTCTGGATTCTGGATTCTGGATTCTGGATTCCGGATTCTGGATTCTGGATTCTGGATTCTGGATTCTGGATTCTGGATTCTGGATTCTGGATTCTGAGAATTTTCGGGGTTTAGCTCGTTCAAGCCAAACCCCGATAGTTTGTAGTTTTATTTCTCTTCTTTACTCTCTTTAGAGCCCTCTAAGTCTTTAATTTCTACAGAACCTTGGTTTCCTTCGAAATTACGTTTCATCAGCATGAGTGTTTCGAGTTCTGAATCGGTAAAGCGTATATCCATTTTTGCTTTTGTTTGAATATCATCAGCCAAATAGCTTTGAACTTGTACCGATTTTCCTTCTTCATTTACTTGGGTTGACATAACTGAGTCTAACAAAGCTGCTGCATTAGTATTATAACCGGCCCCGAATCGTCTTTGATGCCCAAACATATCTGCAAATGACCAATCTGTAATATCAAAATCGATCTTTTTCTTTGCTGACTTCATCGAAGCTAACGCCGCTTCGACTTCCCCAACAGCTAAGTCCTCTAAATGCAGTCGTAGCTTCTCTTTATCTTTACCAAAAAGCATCATGTTGTGCTCGTATAGTTCTGATACTAGAACTTTGCCTCTGCTCCCAACTTCCGTGCCTCGATTAGAATTAACAAAGCGTTGAGCATTCTCTTCTAACGCACGCCAAACCTTATCACCCTCGTAGGCTTTTTCGCGTATGTTTGGGCCACCAATATTACCTTGGAACAAGCCGTACATAATGTTCGCTTTTCCTGGATATTTTTTATAGAGGATATTGTATTGAATGTCATTCAAACTTAGAGGGATTCCGGCAACGGTAACAACCTTTTCGGCAAGAATTGAGTCGTCGTCTCCATAATCCAATATATTCTTTAAGCTTGTTTTTGGATAAACGGTACTAAGTTGTTCAAGTAAAGCAAAGTTATATAGGTTTAGCCAATAAGCTAATTGTTCATCACGGTTTAATAGTTCTAGTGGCACTTGATCTGGGAATGCCTCTAAGCTATCTACAAGGCCTTTAAGGATAGCGACGACAGCTGGTTTTTCTAAGTTTTTAAAATAGAAACGGTTGCCTTCAAGTGCAGTCTTACGTTTCACCCTAACTTTAAATTTAGTCCCTAAGTTACTATCCGATTCAGGTGCTTTCTTTCTTGTTGAAGGGCCTGAATCAAAAGTGTGTGGTTTAAGAAAGGCATTCAGGTCGTCGTAGCCAATAGACAGTTTAGAAGTTGGATCGTCGCCTCTAAATGGTTCAGGAATATCTTTATCTGCTGCATTCACACAGCTGGCGCTGAGCATGAAAATGACAGTTAAAACAATTGACGTAACTCTCATAAATATTTTGTCCTTAAAACTAGCTTCACTCGATTACAAATATACAACTCATTAAAACTTCTTTTAACAATTAAAGGATATACAGGTTTTATTATTGAAGCAAGAAGGCTTAATTTTTAGTACCATTCTGAGCGTTGACAATTACTTAAGATTAGAGATATGCCAAATTTTATTATCGAATATAGTGCACCACTTACAGAACAAATCAGCGACGACGAACTGATGGACCAGGTATTTACGGGCGCCAAGAATTGCGGGCACTTTCCGCCGGAGGCAATTAAGATTAGAACTGAAATGCGTCAGAAGTATCGGTTACATGGTCAACAGCAAGACTTTTTGCATGTATCCGCTCATATATTGAGTGGCAGAACTGATGAACAAAAATCTGAGATATCCAATGCGGTGCTGATGGAGTTAAAAAAGCTTTCATTGAGCAATGTTTTTGTTTCAGTTGAGATAGTTGATATTCACCGCCCAAGTTTTGTGGATCATAGTTTTAACTAGTGGGCGGCGAAGTCTACTTTAGGCTTTTTCGATAGCTTGTAGGGCCATTAACAAAGATTGAGCGGGTTGATAACCTTTCACCAATGAACCATCTGGCATGATAATATTGGGTGTACTATTCACACCAGTTGCTTTACCAAAGTTGTATTGATCGGCAACAGAATTCTCACACGATTTACTGGGTACTTTGCTTCCTCCTTTTGCAATGGTCATTGCGCTTTGTGGATCTTCTGCACACCAGATAGAAACTGTATCGCTATAGACTTGACTGTTAATTCCTTGTCTTGGGAAAGCTAAATATCGCACTGTTATGCCTAGGTCATTCAAAATATCCATTTCGTTATGTAACTTACGACAATAACCACAGGTCGTATCGGTGAATACGTTGACAACGTACTTTTCTTTTTTCGCTTTAAATTCGATGGCTGAAGCTTTGAACTGCTCTACTCCCTCCAAGCGGAATTTCTTCAATGAATTGCCTGTTTCATCGACGATTTGATCACCTACATGATAAATCCGTCCATTTACCAAATACTCGCCATTTTCGCTGGCATAAAAAATACCGGATGAAGTATTTATTTGCAGTAAACCGGGAATGCTCGAGTCGGCCACTGACATGATTTTGAAACCAAGCTTCTCTTGAAAACGTTGTATTAATTCAGCATGCTCCGGATTGGTATTTGCAGCCGTAGAAAACATAGAAAACGAAAGTAAGGTTGCAGCAACAATAAAGCGAATTGTTAAAGTAAACCTCTTGATATTATTCATATAAAAATCCAAAAATTGCGTTAAATCGAAAAACAAGTGCACAGAAAAACAAGTGCACATAAGTAAGCGCTAAAATATTGTTGACGGTAATCTCAATAGATAAAGACCGGCAATCAATGAGTAATTGTTCATACATTAGCTAATAAAATTTAGGTAATACAGTTTAGCTAATAAAACTTAGTTTAAAAGATGCGTAAAGTTACTATGGTGTATTTACTAAAGCAAACGAGCACCGCTCTCTGCCTTACCAACTTGTTAAAGTTATCCTCTAGGATGATGGTTTTTCACCAAAGATTGAAGTCTCTCTGTTGCAACATGAGTATAAATTTGAGTGGTTGATAAGTCACTGTGACCCAATAACATCTGCACGACTCGCAAATCTGCGCCATGGTTGAGCAAATGCGTCGCGAAAGCATGTCTTAAAGTATGTGGCGACAAATGTGCTTTGATACCCGCTTGTTTCGCGTGCAGTTTGATACGATGCCAAAAAGTCTGTCTTGTCATTGTCGTCCCGCGCTTACTTGGAAATACGGTATTACTTGGCTTATTTAGAAGCTCTGGTCGCCACTCTTTTATGTAGGCCGCTAAACAATCTATCGCCACTTCTCCTAAGGGGACCAACCTTTCTTTATTTCCTTTCCCCATCACTCTTATGACACCTTGTAACAAGCTAACTTCATTCATTTGTAAGTTTACTAGCTCTGAAACACGTATGCCTGTTGCATACAAGACTTCTAGCATCGCTTTATCTCTGGCGTTAATAGGGTCATTGTCTCCTGGCGAAGCCAATAGGTCATCAACCTGCTTTTCCGTTAAGGTACTTGGCAAGTAACTGGGCAACTTAGGGTTACTTAGTCCCTGTGTTGGATTATCTTCACGCCATTTTTTAGCAATTGCATATTTAAAAAAGGCTCGAGTTGAACTGAGGAACCTTGATGTGGAACGTTGCGATAGTTTCTGTTCGAAGCGCACTGTGAGATAAGCTTGAATGTCTTCCTTCTGGACACAGACCAATTCCTTTGAGCTCGATTCGTTGCTTTGTAAAAAGAGTGAGAACTTCGTCAAGTCTGTTCTGTAGGCGGCAGATGTATTCTCACTGAGACCTTTTTCAATCCACAACATACTAATAAAATCATTGATCGCAATTTCATTTTCAGCAGATAAAATTACTTTGCTCTCTTTTTTACTTGCAGCCTGTCGGCTCATCTAAAAACCCTTTTGCTTGCGAACCAATTCGTATGCAGATTGAATATCCTGAGCCTTTTGTTTTGATAGCTCGAGCGCTTGTGCAGGTAAGCCTTTTGAAGCCATTTTATCAGGATGATGCAAGGACATTTGCCGACGATAAGCCTTTTTAATAATTGCAGGCGCATCACTTTCCTTAATGCCCAAAATTTTGTAGGCATCTTCGAGCTCTGCTTTTACAGAGTAAGCTTGAGCACCGCTATATTGCTGATGCCGTTGTTTTCTTTGCTGTGATTGACCTTTGTCCCCGCGTTGATAATTAGCGTTTGCACGTCCACTGCGAAAACGCTGCTCTGCCTCAAATGTGATAATTAGAAAGTCTAACTCAACACGCCTAAAACCGAGTGCCTTGGCTACTTTCTCTAGCACTGTGTATTGTGCAGAGCTAAGTTTTTTATGAGTACAAGAAGCCTGTATTAAAATTTCTAAATAGATTTGCAAAACATCTCGTCGAGCATGACACTGTTCCTTAAATTGCTGCAACATTTCAACAATGGCAAAGTCTCGCTGTTTACCATCTCTAAATGCTTGCTGCGCCTCAAGTCTCACATCACCGCTTAAAGACATTTCATCCATCAGAGCCGACGCTATTTGAATATCTTCTTCTGTAACTTTTCCGTCGGATTTTGCAATGTGTCCAAGTGCGGAAAACAAACTATGAAAGAAAACCGCTTGTTGTTTAATATCGTCGGTTGTAGTAAAAAATCGTGCAAAACCCCCATTATCGGAAAAGTCTTTGCTATACGTTTTATCGAATATGTGACCAACTACTAGCCCTAATACAGCCCCGGCAATTCGGCCAAACATGAAACCGAGAAGCACGCCGACCACTTTCCCCCAAATTTGCATCTTTATGTTGCCCTCTGGCATATAAGTTGGAATTATGAATTCCAATTTTGATTGGACTGAAACTTATCGCGTTTAAATGTTCGTAAAAGTGCACTTTACGCGTAAACTTGCTCTTATTTTCAGCATTTTATAAATAATTACGTATTTATTACGAATTATCCAACAATATAGTTGGTTATTCTGTCTCAAAGCATTAAAATTTGAGGTCATTTGAACATTCTACAAAATTTATGTTCCAATTTCTGAGTGTTAAGACGCTCAAGCGTCGCCATACTCAAAAAAGTGTTTGGTGAAACAAGCAAATACTAGTTAAAAAGGTTACTTAAAAAATCACTTGATGATCAAATTGATTTCTACCATTACGCTGAGTGTCAGTGCATTTTTTGTGAGTGCGCAAACTGTCGACTTGTGCGTACCAGAAAACTTCGATTTTGATCCTACGTTGCTCGCTCCCGACAAACAAATCAAAGTAAGCTCTGATGCAGCCCAGATGATTCAGAATCGTTCTGCACTTTTTAACGGCAATGTGAGTATTACCAGCCCAACTTCAATGATCAATGCAGACGTTGCTCAAATAGACAATAATGGAAAGCAAGTTATTGCGAGTGGTGATGTACTATACCGAGATAGTGCCTTAGAAGTAGAAAGCCAAGGTGTTGAGCTAAACAGTGACCTGAAATTGCTGCAAATGCAAGACACTGAATATCAATTTAAAGAGACATCAGGAAGAGGTTCAGCTAATTTGCTCTCGCTTTCTGGTGAACAAGGTTTGCGCTTAGAACATGTCACATTTACAACCTGCCCCAAGGGTGGTGAAGATTGGAAAATGGCTGCCAGCGAAATTATCATTGGTAAAGACAGTCCGTTTGGTGAGGCGTATAACACAAAGTTTTATTTAGGCGGCGTACCTGTATTTTGGCTTCCCTATTTTGCCTTCCCAGTTACCGCAGAACGTCAAAGCGGATTATTATTTCCAAATATCGGAAGTTCTAGCAGCACTGGTGCCGAATACGAGCAGCCTGTTTATTGGAATATAGCACCTAATTACGATGCCACCGTTGCGCCTCGCTTTATGACCAACCGCGGTGTACAGTTAAAAACTGAGTTTCGCTATTTGTTTCAACAGAACCAAGGTGAATTGCAATTAGAATATTTACCTGAAGATACTGATACGACAAGTAACGATGAACGATATTTTTATCGCTACCTGCATCAAGGAAAGATCAGCAAAAATTGGAATCTGAATGTAGACTTCAGTGGTATCAGTGACGATAACTACATCGTTGACCTCGGCTCTGACTATTACAATCGAGCAGATACTCATTTGTATCGTCAAGCCGGGCTGAGTTACTACTCATCAAATTTAGATTTTTCAATACAGTTTCGAGACTTTGATGTAGTCGGTGACCATCCCGATGTGTATCGCGCTTTGCCAGAAATGAAGTTGAATTATGATACGGATTTAGGCGAATATCTTGAATTCAACTTAGCAAGTGAAGCCGCTTACTTCGAAAACAAACTCGATTCAAAACCTAACGCATTTCGAGTACATATTGAACCAAGCTTATCCATCCCTTACCAACGCGCTTGGGGTGAGCTATTAGCTGAAGTGAGCGTATTGCAGACCTATTACGAACAAGAATTGTCGCCTGTCACGCCAGTTGCTCAACTAGAAGAAAATGTCAGTAGAACAATTGGGCAAGGAAGATTGTATGGCTCACTAATTTTTGAAAATGAAGATTTAGTGTTGGATAATCAATTCATGCTGACTATTGAACCTAAAGCACAGTATCTTTATACCAGTTTTGAAGAGCAGGATAATATAGGCCTCTACGATACAACCCCGCTACTAACAACATTCAACAATTTGTTTAGGGGCCAAGAATTTACAGGTTTAGATCGAATAAACGATAACAATCAATTCACACTAGGTGCGACAGCAAGACTAGTAGACCAACAGAATAGAGAGAAACTCGTACTCAGTATTGGTCAAATTTTTTATTTAGAAGACAGCAAATTGATCAGCAGCGTACGCGAGAACAATCGCTCAGCTTTAGCCGCAGAATTTGATTGGCAAGTGAACCAACGCTGGTTTTTGCACTCTGATATTCAAGTTGCTACTCAAACACAAAAAGTAGAACGTAGCAGTTTTGCAACTGAGTACCGTATTGACGATGATAAACTCATTCAAATGAACCATCGTTTCATTCGCGATCTTTCAGGCGAAAAAATCAATCAGTTTGGCGTGTCTGCTAGTTGGCCGATCAACGAAAGCTGGCATTGGGTTGGTCGTTGGTATCGCGACGCTGAACTTTCAAGAACCACCGAAAGTTTTGCAGGTATTCAATATGAGAGCTGTTGCTGGGCTGTACGAGTGACTTATCAGCGCAATTTAAGCAACCGTTTCGATGATGGTGGTTTGCGAACTACTGATGAATTTGATTCAGGTATTGCCTTACAATTTGTTATCAAAGGTATAGGCAGCCGCAAGAGTAATTCCGATATGTTAGAACAAGGGATGTTTGGTTATCGCCAGCCCTATGTTTTAAATTAATTAGATTTAGACCTTATATAATTAGAGAAAATATGAAATACAGATTTTTAAAAGCAAGCTTACTGAGTATTACCCTAGGTTTCAGCATGCTGGCCAATGCCGCGGTGCAAAGTCTCGACAAAGTTTCTGTCATTGTAGACCAAGGCGTAATCCTTGAAAGTGAAATAACAGAGTTGGTTGATGGTGTAAAACAAGGCGCTATCGCGCAAGGCCAAGCTCTGCCTTCTGATAGAGCATTACGCACCCAAGCAATTGAGCGCTTAATATTGAAGAATTTGCAAATGCAAATGGCTGAAAGAATGGGGATTCAAATTAGCGATCCTCAACTTGAGCAAACGATTGAAAATATTGCTCAAAGAGACAATATAACGATTGATGAGCTACGCAAGAGAGTGCAAGCTGATGGACTCACTTACGAAGTCTATCGTGAGAAAGTCCGTGAAGAATTGATTACAGGTGAAGTGACACGCGCTAATGTTAGACGTCGCGTTTACATCACTCCTCAAGAAATTGATACCTTAGTAACGCTTATCAATCAACAAGGTGCTGAACAAGAAGAATATCGTTTAGGTCATATCCTTATTGCTTTGCCTTCTGGCGCAACAGAAGAGCAAATTTCCAAATCTCGTGATACAGCAGATAAAGTGGTCGAATTGTTAAATACTGGTTCTGATTTCACTAAAATCGCGATTGCATCATCTTCAGGCCCGAAAGCACTTGAAGGTGGCGACATGGGTTGGATGAACGTAAACTCAATGCCAACGCTATTCGCTGAAGCTGTTCAAGGCAAGAAAAAAGATACCCTAATTGGTCCATTGCGCAGTGGCGCTGGTTTTCATGTTTTGAAAATTTTAGATACACGTGGTGTTGAGATAGTAGAAGTTGAAGAAGTGAATGCGCGTCACATATTAGTCAAACCTTCTATTATCTTAAGCGATCAAAAAGCGGAACAAATGTTAGTAGATTTCAGAACTAAATTGATTGAAGGTGAAGAAGATTTCGCCACATTGGCTAAGCTGCATTCTGAAGATCCGGGTTCAGCATTGAAAGGCGGTGTATTGGGTTGGAATGACCCAAGTGTTTATGTACCAGAGTTTAAAGAAGCTTTAAGCAAATTGAAGAAAGATGAATACAGCCAACCTATTAGAACCGTGCATGGCTGGCATTTAATTCAATTAATCGAACGTCGTATCGATGACGCTACTGAGAAGCGCAAAGAAGATCGAGCTTACCAATTATTGTTCAACCGTAAATTCAATGAAGAAACTGACAACTGGTTACGCGAAATGCGTGATGGTGCATATATAGAACTACTTGATAAGAAAGACAAGTAATGTCAAAAACATTGAAAATCGCGGTTACACCCGGTGAGCCAGCAGGAATCGGCCCAGACCTAATCATTAAGTTATCTCAGCAAGCATGGGATGCTCAATTAGTGGTTTACGCCGACGCAGATATGTTACAAGAGCGAGCAAAGCTCTTAGGCGTTTCACTTGACATTATTCCTTATGAAGATGGCAGTAACTATATACAGCAGCCTGGGCAATTTATCGTAAAGCATATACCCGTAAACGTTCCTGTGGTAGCCGGCGAGTTAAACAGTGAAAATGGCCATTATGTTGTAGAGACCTTGCGCCAAGCATGTGCTGAGAATATAAATGGTACGTTTGACGCGGTCGTTACAGGCCCTGTACACAAAGGTATTATTAACAAAGCTGGGATTTCTTTCAGTGGTCATACTGAATTCTTTGCGAATGAATCAAACTGTAGTGATGTTGTCATGATGTTAGCGACAGATGGTTTACGAGTTTGCTTAGCAACCACGCATATTCCACTACAGTATGTGTCCAGAGCTATTACACCAGAGCGTCTCGACAAAGTTATTCGTATTATCCATACCGACATGAAACTCAAGTTTGGTATCGAGTCTCCTAAAATATTTGTGTGCGGCTTAAACCCACATGCTGGTGAAGATGGACACTTAGGTAAAGAGGAAATCTTGGTGATTACGCCTAAGTTGAATGAATTACGCGAGCAAGGCATTGACTTGGTTGGTCCGCTTCCAGCAGATACCATTTTTCAACCAAAGTATTTAGAGCAAGCAGATACTGTTCTGGCCATGTATCATGACCAGGGCTTACCCGTCCTAAAATATAAAGGCTTTGGTGCATCGGTTAACATCACGCTTGGCTTGCCGTTCATCAGAACATCAGTTGACCATGGCACAGCCGCTGATTTAGCAGGTACCGGCGATATTGATTGTGGTAGCTTTAGTAAAGCAATCAACAAAGCGATTAAATTAGCTAGGAAAAAAGTATGAGCCAAAAACACTTAGGCCACACTGCAAGAAAACGCTTTGGGCAAAACTTCCTTCATGATCAATATGTCATCGATCAAATCGTTTCTGCGATAAACCCGAAAACGGGTGAAAACTTAGTGGAGATTGGCCCTGGCTTAGGTGCTTTAACTGAACCTGTAGCTGATGAACTAGAGCATTTAACGGTTGTTGAACTTGATAGAGATTTAGCTAAAAGATTACGCGAACACCCATTTCTAAACAAGAAACTGACCATAATCGAAGCAGATGCCCTGAAGTTCGATTTTGCCTCTTTGGTAAAAGAAGACAGCGAACTAAGAATTTTTGGTAATCTACCCTACAATATTTCGACTCCATTGATGTTTCACCTATTTTCATTCACGAATAAAGTGAAGGACATGCACTTCATGTTACAAAATGAAGTAGTGAAGCGACTGTGCGCCACTCATGGCGATAAATTGTATGGCCGCTTATCAGTGATGGCGCAGTATTATTGCCAAGCTACCCCTGTCGTTGCCGTACCACCGAGTGCTTTCAAACCGGCACCAAAAGTAGATTCAGCAGTTGTTAGGTTAATACCTCACACAACGCCACCTGCACAAGTTGATAGTATCGATAGACTGCAACAGGTCGTCACAACTGCATTTAACCAGCGCAGAAAAACAATTCGCAATAGTTTAAAAGACTTAATGAACCAAGATGAAATCGAAGCGTTGGGGATTAAAGCTGATTTAAGAGCCGAAGCCCTATCCTTGCAAGATTTCGCACTGCTGGCCAATTTCGTTGAAAGCAAAAGAATCGAAACTGAAAACCAAGCTAAAGAAGCAAAGTAACGAAATGAAAACATCACTAGGTATTAGCACGCAAACTAAATTTATTGGCCGACAAGAGGCAGGAATTAATAGCGCTGACAAACATCCAGTTTATGTATTTAGCTATACAATAAAAATTAACAATAATCTCTCTCAATCCGCTCAGTTAAAAAGCAGATACTGGTTGATCACAAATGGTGATGGCGAGACGGTCGAAGTAGAGGGTGAAGGTGTGGTTGGCGAGCAGCCGATCATTCAACCGAACGAAAGCTTCGAATATACCAGTGCTTCGATGCTAAAAACCGAAGTTGGTACCATGGAAGGCTATTACGAATTTGAGCTAGAAGATGGCCAAGTGCACCGTGAACCTATTCCTGTTTTTAGCCTATCTAAACCCAATAGTCTGCATTAATTGTCCTAATGAGAAACTATGTTGTTGGCGATATCCAAGGTTGCTACAAAGGCTTACGAAAGCTTTTAGTAAGTGCAGGGTTCAATCCCAACAAAGATAAACTTTGGGCCGTAGGTGATTTAGTCGCTCGTGGTCCACAATCATTGGAAACCCTAAAATTTCTTAAGGACCTAGGTCCTGAGCATTTCGATACTGTTTTAGGTAACCACGATCTGCACCTAATCGCGATGGCACATGGCATTAGCACACCGAAGCCCGTTGATAAATTAGACTCATTGATGAAGGACAAGTCTTTTGATGACCTCATCGAATGGCTTTGTACTAAAAAATTAGCGCTAAAACCAGCTAAAAAACATTTCATATCTCACGCCGGTTTGTACCCCATGTGGTCCACGAAGAAAGCACTGAAACTTGCCGACGAGGTAAGTGACGCCTTGATGGGACCTGAACGAACTAAGTTTCTCAAGAATATGTATGGAAATAGTCCAAACGTATGGAGTAAGAATCTAAAAGGTCCTGAACGCCTGAGGTTTGTCGTAAACGCCTTTACACGAATGCGCTTTTTGAATGCCAATGCATTAGAATTTAAAACCAAATGTCATCCCGACGCAGCGCCAGCAGAATTGACTCCTTGGTACTTATGCCCCAACCCTAAATTGAAAAAAAATAAAGTACTGTTGTTTGGTCATTGGGCTTCGTTAATGGGCGAGACGCACGATGAAAAGATTATCGCTCTTGACACCGGCTTCGTATGGGGAAAGACAATGTCGCTCTATTGTATTGAGTCAAAAAGTTTTTTTTCACAGCCTGCATAAAGAAAAAAGTTAGATTACCGATACCTTCATATACACATAGTTATAAAACTGCGTACGTGAGTTTTTGTCAAAATCAACTACTCTTAACACAGAGTTCAATTTAGTCGTAATTATTGCCAACAATTTTGGTAATTAGGGGTCAAACAATGAATCTTACCGTAAAAATACGAGTGATTGGCGGATTCGCCATAATCAGTTTTCTACTCGTGTTACTGAGTATTATATCGCTAGTCAGTCTAAACAAGATTGAAAGTGCAACTCAAGAAGTGAGTGATCTTGCCCTACCCACAGTTGGTGGTAGTAACAGTTTAAAAGCGTCCTTTAACAATATGGGCCGCTTAACTTTCGAAGCCTATGTGACAACACAGCAAAATGAATTAGGTGAAAAACGCGCCGCATTTGATACCAGCCGACAAAACTTCAACCAAGAGCTAAGCGAGTTAAGAAGCATAGTAAGCTCTGAAAAGAATCTGAAAACGGCTCTTAGTACGGTTGAAACTGTATTTGATAACTATTCTAAAAATGCAGTAGAAGTATATGAAAACCACCTTCTTGAGCAAAACCTTAGAGACAGTGTCTCTGACAAATATGAGGTCATCGAGGAGAGTGCGGATGACGCTACCTCACTGTTATTAGATTTTGCGGATCTTGATGAAGTCATTGATTCAGACGTTTTATCAAATGTAGCTGAAGAAGGCGTTAAGTTAGAATCTGATTTACTATCTATTTTGTCATCGATTGCCGAATACAAAACTACCGAAACTTTGCAACGAGCTGAAATTCGTAGCGAAGAAGTTTTAATTATGATTAAACAAGCTGAAAATCGCTTTGCCGAAATGCGTGCGACAGAGAATGGTTTAGATACCACCGGCACCCTTGATGAAGTAAGTGATTTAATCGACTTAATTAAAGAAACTACTGAAGGCTCTGATGGTATTCTGATCACGCAGGTCAAAATGTTAGAACGCGCAATTGATGCACAAAAGTTTTTAACAGCATCGGATGAGAATATTTCAAACGGTCTTGACGCATTGGCAATGCTCTTAAAATTGGCAAACGACAAAGCAAATACGTTAAAAGAAGGTGTAAATAGTCAAGTTTCTTCAAGCTTACAGTGGGTTGTCGTAATGGTACTTGTGTCTCTAGCAATAGCAGTATTGACGGCCTATAAGAGTGTATCAGCAATTACCAAACCTTTAGCTCGAGTGAATGAACTTCTTAAGATTGCGTCGTCTGGAGACCTAACACACAGACTAGATGACTCTTCAAGAGATGAATTTGGTGTCCTTTCTAAAAACTGTAATTCTTTGATTGAGAGTTTAAAAACATTGATCCAAGGTATTAATCACAGAGCAGAACAGTTAGCTGCGGCTTCGGGTGAAACCTCTTCGGTAACAGAGCAAACAACAACCTCGATTCAAGAACAAAAGTCTCAAATATCTCAGATTGCGGCTGCAACAACAGAAATGCACAGCACTTCACTATTAGTATCTCAAAGCGCCGACGATACCTTGAAAGAAATTGGACACGCTGACGAAGAAGCAGAAAAAGTAAAAGAAATTTCGTTAAGCAATAAACGCACAATTGAAGTACTTGCGCGCGACGTTCAAGAAGCGGCTGATGTTATTAACAAGTTACATGAGGATAGTGCTTCAATTGGTGGGATTTTGGACGTAATCCGCGGTGTTGCTGACCAAACGAACTTACTCGCATTAAATGCTGCCATTGAGGCCGCAAGGGCTGGAGAGTATGGACGAGGCTTTGCCGTTGTTGCTGATGAAGTACGTACACTGGCTAGTCGTACCCAAAAGTCGACGCAAGAAATTAATTCAATGATAGAAGTCTTACAAGCTGGTGCAGAAAAAGCGGTATCAGTTATGACTCAAGGTAAGTTACAAACTGAACTATGTGTGGCAGAAACCGAAAAAGCCACGCAAGCCCTAGACTTAATTACCGATGCCGTTCACAAAGCGCACGAGGTAAGTACGCGCATAGAGCAAGCAGCACGTGAGCAGAATCAAGTATCAGCAGAAATTAGTGAGAAACTAGAAAGTATTGTTGGGATAGCTGAAGAAACAACGCTTGGCGCTCAACAAACTACAGCATCAAGCGCAGAAGTTGCTAGATTGGCAGAAGAGTTACAAGAATCAATAGGTGAGTTTAAGGTTTAAGTCTTCACCTTAAAAAACTAAAAAGCGATATCGCATCAAATTGACAATGCGATATCGCTTTTTTTATATTTAATACAAAGCCAGTGTTGAGTTACTTAAACTTCGAACAATGCCTTGTGCAGTACCTTCACAACATCCTCACTGTCGGTATTATTTACCACGAATGACAAATTGTGAGGGTTAGCCCCAAAACATATCATTCTTAGGTTAAAGTCAGCCACCGCTTCAAAGATCTTGCTCGATACTCCGGCAGAGCTATGCATATTATTACCAACAACAGTTACTACGTCATAACCCTGCTCAATGCTTACATCACAAATTGTTGATAATTCCGCGAGTGTTTCTTTATTCATTCTTTCAGACATAGAATTAGGTGGATTGTCTAAAGTGAATGACACGGCTATTTCTGAAGTAGTGACCAAATCAACCGACAAATGGTGTTTTGCGATGATTTCAAAAACGCGCTGCAAGAAACCTTGAGCATACATCATTTTTGGCGTTTTCACGGTAACCATAACTTGGTCTTTGCGTCTTGTAATCGCTCTATAAGCTGGTTCGTGTTTGCAATCTCTAACAATCCAAGTACCGCCTTTATCTGGCTCGCGACTCGAACCTACAAATACTTTTATGTCTTGTCTAAGCGCCGGCTCCATAGTTGCAGGATGCAATACTTTTGCACCAAATGTCGCCATTTCTGCAGCTTCTTCAAAGCTTAGTTCAGGTAAAGGGCGTGCTTTATCTGTAATGCGAGGATCAGTGGTGTATACACCGATGACATCAGTCCAAATTTCACAAGTCTGTGCATCAACAGCCTCAGCTAAAAGTGCTGCCGTAAAATCAGAACCACCACGACCAAGAGTGGTTGTTCTGCCTTGTTCATCTGCGCCAACAAAGCCCTGAGTGACAATAACTGAACTATCTAATTCAGGTAATAACAATGATTGAGACAGCATTTTAATCACTGGTAGGTCAGGAGCCGCTTGTGTAAATAATGAATCGGTACGAAGTACTTTCCTCACATCAAAGTTGCTCGCTGCTACATTGAATTCTCGCAAGACCGCTGAGAACAATAATGAGGACATGCGCTCACCCATTGAGACTAAGGCGTCTTTCAAATCATCTCGAAAGTTAATCTCTTCGTGCTTTGCAAGTTCAGTCAACTCATCTAATAGGACATTAAGCTTCTCGCTGACTTCATCTGGGCTTTTTAACTTTGCAACAATTGCGAGCTCAATGACTCTAATTTGCTCGACAATTTCTTCAATCTGTTGACTCGTTAAAGCAGTATTAGCCAAAGCAACCAAATGATTGGTAATGCCAGCAGATGCGCTAACTACCACAATGCGAGTATTAGGATTGTTAGCGACTATTTTTGCACAACTACACATGGTGTCATACGTCGCTACGCTTGTTCCGCCAAACTTAGCGACATTCAAGGCTGAATTCATTTACTTGTAATTTCCTATTTGTTAACCCAATGACTTATGCTGTCAATTGCTTTTCTTTAAAATAAAATTGTAGATTTTTATGTGCTTTTACATCAATAAAACTAAAAGGACGGCTGCTTAACTCGCCCTTCTATTGAAACCTTATCGCCGACCTTTATTCCGTTTTTTGCAAACCAACCTTGATTCATTTCTAAAGCAAATAATACTGGCTTGCTCGATTTGACAGAAGTCAGATCATGAGGCTGCAGCGGCTTAATATCGACTATCTTACCATCTACTGTAATGTAAGCTAAATCGAGAGGAACAAAGGTATTCTTCATCCAGATACTGGCGATACGCTCGCTATCAAACTGGAACAGCATGCCACAATCTTCGCATAAGCTTTTGCGATGCATCAAGCCTAGCGCTCTTTCCTCAAAAGTATCGGCAAATTCGACTTTAAGGGATTTTCTTGCAAACGCAATATTTATATTACTGTCGTCTGCTAATAGGGCTAGCTCTTCGTCAGTTAGTTCATCTTCTTTTGCAAGTAATTGTTGCTCAAGCTCAGGCTGATTAAATGCTTTTGTACTGAGTTGTTTATCAGGCTGCGCACAGGCTTGAATTGAAAATGACAAGGCAATTAAGAGTGCGATAGAGCCAGTGAGCATATTCGAAAGATTTTTCATGACCCTTCCCTTGTAGTGTTGTGATAAAGCATATTTAAACAAAAACGCCGAGAACTATCATTAAGTTCTCGGCGTTCTATATTTATCATAAAAAGTAAGCGTTGTTTAATACAATCGCTTACCTCATCAACATTTTATCGGCGTTACGCGATATTGAGTGTTGGAATGATGTTTTCTTTTGCTGCAGTTGCTGCTGTGCTGAACTTCGGCATGCGATCGAAGTTCAAGTAACGGAATACTTCACCGCTCATTGATTCGATTTTACTTGCGTATTCCATGTATTCTTCAGCAGTTGGTATACGACCAACAATTGCACCTACCGCCGCCATTTCAGCTGAACACAAATACACGTTTGCACCATCACCTAAACGATTCGGGAAGTTACGAGTTGAAGTAGACAATACAGTCGCACCTGCAAGCACTCGAGCTTGGTTACCCATACACAAAGAACAACCTGACATTTCCATTCTTACGCCAGCTTTGCCGTAGATGTTGAAGTAACCTTCTTCCATCAACTGTGCTTCATCCATCTTAGTTGGAGGAGACATCCATAAACGCGTTGGCAATGTACCTTTGAACTGCTCAAGCAGTTTACCGGCAGCTCGGAAGTGACCAATGTTCGTCATACATGAACCGATGAACACTTCGTCAACTTTATCGCCAGCAACATCAGACAATGTTTTCGCATCATCCGGATCGTTAGGGCAACATAAGATTGGCTCGTTGATTTCGTCTAGGTCGATTTCAATTGTTTCAACATATTCTGCGTCAGCATCAGCTCTCATCAGTGATGGATTCGCTAGCCATTCTTCCATTTTACGTGCACGACGTTCAAGTGTTCTTGGGTCGCCATAGCCTTCGTTGATCATCCAACGTAGCATTGTAATGTTAGAGTTTAAGTACTCAGCAATTGACTCTTCAGACAATTTAATCGTACAACCGGCAGCAGAGCGTTCTGCAGAGGCATCTGATAATTCGAAGGCCTGTTCAACAGTTAAGTTATCTAAGCCTTCAATCTCAAGTATACGACCAGAGAATGCGTTAACTTTACCTTTCTTAGCTACAGTCAATAAACCTTGCTTGATAGCGTATAAAGGGATCGCATGTACTAGATCACGAAGTGTAATACCTGGCTTCATTTTACCTTTAAAACGTACCAATACTGATTCAGGCATATCAAGAGGCATAACACCTGTTGCAGCAGCAAATGCTACCAAACCAGAACCTGCAGGGAATGAAATACCCATTGGGAAGCGAGTATGTGAATCACCGCCAGTACCAACTGTGTCTGGCAATAACATGCGGTTCAACCAAGAGTGGATGATACCGTCACCTGGACGCAGAGAAACACCGCCACGGTTCATAATAAAATCGGGTAATGTGTGCTGAGTTTCAATATCAACTGGCTTAGGATAAGCAGCGGTATGACAGAAAGACTGCATGGTTAAATCGGCAGTAAAGCCTAAGCATGCTAAGTCTTTAAGTTCGTCACGCGTCATAGGACCAGTAGTATCCTGAGAACCTACCGTTGTCATTTTTGGCTCGCAATAGGTACCTGGGCGAATACCATCTACGCCACAAGCTTTACCAACCATTTTCTGCGCCAATGTAAAACCTTTAGTCGATGCAGCTGGTACATCTGGTTTACGGAACATGTCATTCGGCTCTAAGCCTAAAGCTTCGCGTGCTCTATCAGTAAGACCACGACCAATGATTAGGTTGATACGACCACCAGCACGAACTTCATCAAGTAGTACGTCTGACTTATATTCGAAGGTAGTTAATAACTCGCCCGTTTCTGCGTTTTTAACTTCACCGGCAAATGGATAAATATCAATGACATCACCCATGTTTAATTTGTCTACGTCAGCTTCAAATACAAGTGCGCCAGCATCTTCCATTGTGTTAAAGAAGATTGGAGCAACTTTACCGCCGATACAAATACCGCCACCGCGCTTGTTTGGAACGCCCGGCAAATCGTCACCGAAGAACCACAATACTGAGTTAGTCGCTGATTTACGTGAAGAACCGGTACCAACAACATCACCAACGAAAGCAACCGGGTGACCTTTGGCTTTAATTTCATCAATTTGTGACAAGGGACCTACTTCGCCATGAACTTCTGGTGTAAGACCATCGCGCGTCATTTTGTACATAGCGCGGGCATGCAACGGAATATCAGGACGAGACCAAGCATCTGGAGCCGGTGACAAGTCATCAGTGTTTGTTTCGCCTGTTACTTTAAAAACAGACATTGTGATTTTTTCAGCTAAGTCTTCACGAGAAGTATACCACTCGCCTTCAGCCCATGAATGCATCACATCTGTAGCGAATTTATTGCCAGCCTTGTGCTTCTCATCTACGTCATGGAAAGCATCAAACATTAATAAAGTGTGTTTCAATTCTTCAGCAGCAAGTTCCGCTAAGTTATCATCGTCTAATAAACTAACTAAAGTTTCGATGTTGTAACCACCGTGCATGTTACCAAGTAATTGAACCGCCGCATCGGGGCTAATCAAGTCACACTTCTCTTCCCCTTTCGCGATGGCACTTAGGAAGCCAGCTTTAACATAAGCAGCTTCATCAACACCAGGAGGCACACGCTCTGAAAGGAGTTCTAGCAAAAATTCTTCTTCGCCAGCAGGCGGGTTTTTCAATAGTTCAACGAGACCAGCAACTTGCTCTGGATTTAATGGCTTTGGTGGAATACCTTCAGCGGCACGCTCTTCTACGTGTTTACGATAATCTTCTAACACTATTTAACCCTCTTTTTGATGCCGGTTGTCGATATTTTTAATAAACGAACCCGCAGGAATAAACTTGATTGTAAAATGTGAGGCGCATTATAGCGCCTAACGTTAAGAATTTGAATGATAAAACGTTAGCAACGAATTATAGCCGATATTCATCAAACTAATTGTTTTAATAATGTTAATGGCTTTTGTTTATGAACCAACTACTCAGAAACGAGTTTATAAATTTTAGTTGAATTAGCTTTACCACTCTCACCATCGGTTAATAATAGGATGTTCCCTTCAGAATCCTGTTCAATATCCCGTAAACGAAAAGGAAAGTTTGGAAGTAAAATACGCTCGTTTAAAATTTCAGTACCATCAAACATTAAGGCTCTTAGCTGCTTGAATTTTAAAGAACTTACGACTAAATGTTTAGACAAAGCGCCTAGTTTTGACGATTTATATAAGATCATACCTGAAGGTGCGATGGAAGGCGTCCAATCATAGTCTGGTTGCTGCATGCCCTCATACTCAGTAAATGGTGTAATCAATGCACCAGAATAGTCTCGTCCATTGGTGATAATTGGCCAGCCATAGTTAGCACCCTTTTTAATGATATTAATCTCATCGCCACCCGCTGGACCGTGCTCATGAGATATTACCGATCCAGTTTCGGTGACTAAAAGGGCTTGTGGGTTTCGATGACCCAAACTGTATATGTAGCCTTCGTGACTGAGTGGCTTAGCTGAATTATAAAATGGATTGTCGGCGAGTGCTTGGCCCGTATCACTTACTCTGAGAATCTTCCCTAAATGCGAGCTCTTGACCTGAGCTTGCTCTCGAAAATCAAAACCATCGCCAGTACTTATGAGAAGACTATTATCAGCCATAAATGCCAATCGACCGCCGTAATGAACTGGCGTATTTTTATCTGATTTAACGACAAACACATCTTCTATTTTAGAAATGACATTCCCTATTTTAGGTAACTTGAATCTCACCACTTTTAATCGGTTTGCGTCTTCGCTACCCGAGCTATAGCTGAGGTATATCCACCCATTCGATTCGAAATTAGGATGAAACGCGATATCGAGGAAACCGCCTTGCCCACCCGGGTATATATCTGTAATCGGTGGTTGATAACTCTTTTGCTGCCATTTTTGATCGAAGACAAGAATATTGCCCCCGCGGTCAGCAACGTAGATTTGTTGGTCTGGAGCTAGGTTAATTGACCATGATTTAGGTAAGTCGTCGACAATTAGCTCGACGTCAAATCTTTCATCTGTAACAGGCTTAGAGTCCTGTGCATGGGCCATTTGGCAAAAACATAAAGCGATAGCGATGTGTATCGCCGTGAACCGCCTGAGTATTTTAAAAAGCATCATAATCCTTAAGGAAGAGAAAGATATCAGTTGATATCATCTTAGTGTTAGCATAACAAAAAGAATTAGAAATAAGCACTAGGCATTAAAATATAGTGACTGAGCAATATTAAGCAAGTCACAATATCGGTAGCAATGCATTAGTTGAAATGCTTCAGTTAATAAGTACACGATAATTAATATCGAGACGGAAAAAGGAATACATCAGTGTCTATAAACGAAAAAACTAGGTTTAAGAAAAGCAAATTCACTCGCTTTCTACAGTTTTTGGTGCAGCTCATTGTTGCAGCACTTGTCACTTTTTTCGTTGCTAGTACGTTACATACCCAATCCGTATTATCCAATTTAATTGCTATAGGCGCTGAAATTCCGTTCGCAATAAGAATAGAAACCGTGTTTAAAGATTACCTTGGCCTGTTGCCCAGTTATGGTGTAATCATATTTATCGGCATGTTAATAGCCATGCCAATTGCTGGATTAATATCGAAAACACTCAGTTCAAAATCACAGAAAGAAGAGTCGGTTGAACAATCGCCGAATAACGAGACGCAGCTTTGGCTATTCGCCCTTGCTGGCGCCGTGGCAATATTTACAATATTAGCGGCAATGCAGCCAATAATGAACATCACTATTATTGCTGGTGCGCGCGGCTTTTCTGGGATGTTCACGCAAAGTATCGCTGGGGCAATTGGTGGTGGCGCTTTTGCTCTAGTTAGAAGCCGATTTGCTTAAGTACTTCAAACAGTAGTAATCAAATCTTAACTAAAAACCTGAACGAGGGGGAGCGCCGTCAATGTTGCGCTATTCCCACAAATCTATAAGTGCAATTTTTCTTTTTAGATACATAAGATCAATACGCGTTTATCATGTAAATTTATTGTTAATTCCATCGAATTAAGATTATCTTAATAAACGTACGATGTTTTCGTAACAGGCATAACCGAAAGATCTGTATAAAACACGACATCGTATACGCTACCCAACGAAAGCAAAACTTACCAATACTCTAAGGACGTGACATGACCGAGCAATTAGTAATCCCTTCTCATATTAATTCTCTTGCCGATTACATCGAAGAAGCCTTCAAAAAATATGACGATAAACCGGCTTATAACGCGCTAGGTCAGACGATGAGTTTTGCTGAAATGGAAAGTTATTCCGCTCAATTTGCCGCCTGGTTGCTGGCAAAAGGAAACTTGGTTCCCGGCGATCGAATTGCTATTCAATTGCCTAATTTATTACAAAACCCAATTGCCGTTTATGGTGCACTGCGTGCAGGCTTGGTAGTGGTAAACACTAATCCCCTGTATACACCAACCGAAATGGCCCACCAATTTAGCGATTCGGGCGCCAAAGCCCTAGTTATTCTCGAAGATTTTGTCGGCAAATATGAGTCGATAAAAGAGCAAACGCAAATTCAAACGGTGGTTGTTACACCGGCTCCTCAAATGTTGAACAAGCAAAAATCAACTTCGGCTTATACATGCTTTATGCAAGTATTTGAGGAAGCACACGGGCTAAAACTCCCGGCTCGACCTGAGATTTCATTAGATGATACCTGTGTTCTACAATATACCGGTGGCACAACCGGAGTCTCGAAAGGTGCCGAACTCACGCATAGAAACGTGCTAGCAAATAGTATTCAAGTGTTAGGACGCCTTGGCAAAGCATTTAAAGATGGCGGAGAAATTATTATTTGCCCTCTTCCGCTCTATCATATTTATGCTTTCACCGTTGCGATGATGACATTATTTGCCAAAGGGGCAATGTGTGTGCTGATACCAAACCCAAGAGATATGGACGCCTTTGTACAGCAGCTTAAACCACACAAATTTACTGCTTTTGCAGGACTAAACACCTTGTTTATGGGACTGTGTGCTCATCCTGAATTCCCATCGTTAGACTTCAGTAAGTTAACACTTACCATGTCTGGAGGAACCGCTTTAACAAGCTCAGCGGCTGAACTATGGCAAAAAACGACGGGATGCTCTGTCACAGAGGGTTATGGCTTATCAGAAACATCGCCTGTTTTAGCGTTTAATGAGCCTGGAGCAGAACATATAGGTACGGTTGGCTTACCTGTACCCAATACAGACATTCAAATGTTAGATGAAAATGATCAAGCAGTTGCTGATGGGAAAGAAGGACAAATTGCTGCCAAGGGTCCACAAATAATGAAAGGTTATTGGCAGCGCCCAGATGAGACGGCAAAAGTGATGACTGCCGACGGTTATTTCAAAACGGGTGATGTTGGTGTCAGAATGCCCGATGGCTGCATTAAAATTGTTGATCGTTTGAAAGATATGATTATCGTATCTGGTTTTAATGTGTATCCAAATGAAATCGAAGACGTGCTTACCAAGCATAGCGACATACTTGAAGCCGCGGTAGTTGGCAAACCAGATGAAAAAACAGGTGAACGTGTTTGTGCCTATGTTACTTGTAGTAAAGGTATCGATAAAGATGATGTCATTCGTCATTGTCGTGATTTATTAACAGGATACAAAATACCTAAAGAGTTGCATGTCATTGATGAGTTGCCCAAATCTGCTGTAGGTAAGATATTGCGCAGAGAATTACGATAATTATCTGGTGTTAGACAATCTTTCTATCGTAGATTTTTCTTTATCGGTTATTGGACCAGTCGTCTTACTGATTGCGTTCGGTTATGGCCTCTATAAAACGGGCTTAATGAGCGATGACTTCGTTGAGCGGGCTTCACGATTAATTTTTAACTTCGCACTACCCGCTCTGTTGTTTACTACAATTAGCAAAAGCCAATTAGATCTGACCTCTGAACTGGACATGTTATTAATCGGTGTCGCTGGGACGATTTTAATTTGTCTCGTCTTAATGCTGATATGTCCTTACTTAGTTGCGCGACGAAGCGACCGTGGCGTAGTTATCCAAGGCGCATTTCGTTCAAATATGGGCATAATCGGATTAGCTTACTGCGCCAATGCATATGGTGATGCCGGCATTGCTTTAGGCTCTATTTACCTAGGCGCGCTTACAATAATTTATAATGTAATAAGTGTGGGGATCTTGAATTTTTACTTAGATAGTAAAACCTCAATCTTGATCGTACTTAAAGGTGTTATTAGTAACCCCATTATTTTGTCTATCGTCCTCGCACTTACCGTATCTAAGTTTGATATTGTAATACCGAGTATCCTACTTAACAGCGCTGGTTACTTTGCTCAACTTACATTGCCTTTAGCATTATTGTGTACCGGGGCTGCGTTGCGTTTTTCAACTTTCAGAGAAGATGCTAAAGCCGCGGCCTTAAGTATTTTTGTAAAGTGCTTTATTTATCCAGGTCTTATAGTATTAACGGCGATTTACTTCGATATAAGGGGCATAACCTTGGGTGTCGTCTATCTAATGTCAATTGCGCCTACAGCAGCAGCTAGCTACGTTATGGTTCGTAAAATTGGCGGTAACCATAAGCTAGCGGCGCATATTATTGCTATCAGTACAATTTTATCAGTACCAATTACGATTGTTGGCTATACTTTGATTGCAGTTTACTTGTAAGTCTAATTTAACGTATGATTCCGACAGAGTGTTTACATGTCTAATAGTCAAGAGCAAGAAAAGCATCACTTTGAACTAAGCAAAAAAAATATACTCATCGTCGTCCTGATTTTCTTGGTATGTATAGGCGCACCAATATTGCTCTTACTCAATTTATAGTTTTATTTACCTTTTCGAGCTTATTTTTTTTCAACACTGACCGATATATGAACATACCCTAATGAATAGTCGTTTTTAAGATTTAGCATCAACAGTAGCCACCGTAACTGAAGTTAGTAAGGCTCTTGTACTCAAAATGCACTATTTTCTAGCTGACTTAACAAATGAATTACTTAACTAATGGAACACTATAATGTTTGTCTTAGCCTCAAATTACGAAAAGTTAGCTCGAGAATATGCAGAACTGAAAACTCAATTAGATAGTGCTAATTCCCAATTAGCTGAGCAAATAGCCGAAAAAAATGTGCTCATCGAAGAGCTCAACATGCCGAATTTGAATGCGGAATTCGAGAAGTCTTTGGTGAAATGTACGCTTGACTCTTTAAGCCAAGTCGAAGGCATAAGACAGACTGTCCTTGAGTCATTTTTAAATTTTCAGTCAGAAAGCGAGTCAGTAGAACAGATAAGCGAACTATTCGATGTTTCTTCTTCTTCTTTGAGTGATATAGCGAGTTCCATGAGCGGTTTGAACATAAAGATTAGTGGCATGGCCGACAATATTTCAGGCTTGTCTGAGAAGGCTGATCATATTAATAAATTTGTTTCCACAATCACAAGTATTTCAGATCAAACAAATCTACTCGCACTGAATGCCGCAATTGAAGCAGCTCGAGCCGGTGATGCAGGTCGTGGTTTTAGTGTTGTTGCTGACGAAGTTCGCTCGTTGGCGACAGAAACAAATAAGTCCGCTAGTGAGGTTGCCGATCTGGTTGGCAATATTATTTCTTCAACTAAAACAACGGTTGAATCAGCGGAAGACGTAAAGCAAAACAATGAGTCACTCTCAATGGGTGTGAATACCTTAAGTGAGAATTACACTTCAATAGTGGCAAGCAGCAATAAAATGAAATCGACAATTGCGGAGTCGGCACACGCTACGTTTATTCAGACTGTAAAATTAGACCACATTGTATGGAAAAGTGAAGTTTACGCAGTACTGCATGAGTTAAGTAATAAATCGCTGCAAGATTTTACTAATCATAAAACGTGTAGACTAGGTCAGTGGTACGACAGCAGTGCTACGAAAAAGTATGCAAATGCTAGTGCATTTAGAAGCTTAGAACAACCTCATGCGGAAGTGCACAATGAGGGTATGAAAGCACTTGAAGCGTTTGCGAAAAAAGACAATGAAAGGACGATAAAGTCTCTGCAACAAATGGAAAGTGCGAGCCAGCGTGTCATGGCGTTGTTAGATGAGATCGCTCACCTAACCGAAAAATAAGAAATTGAGAAGTAAAGGGCTCCATTGATGCAAGGCGGTTACTTAATTTGTGCTCATAGCTTGAGTTAATTTATTGAAAGCCTCATACTGTATATAATTACAGCATGGGGCTTTGTTTTGGAATTACAAAAAAAATCTTACGCAAGGATTTCGGAGACGATACCAAAGGCGTTAAAGGGCCTACAGGTAAACGGATGCAAGAATCCTGCTTGTGCAAACTTCTGTATCGATCCGCATGATTACAATCCAGTAGAATACAGCTTAAGAAAAGGATCTAACCCATTTTATAAAATATCGGGTTCAGGCAGAAATGAACCTAATCTCCAATGCAGAGTGTGTCGCGAGATCACTCCTATCAAATCTAATGTAGGTATTCTAGAGGAGGAGTCCCGTATATCCTCATATTTGCATGAACCCTTATACACTTGCCCAAATACCGAATGTAATAATCACCTTATGTCAGTTAGCGATAATGCTAATCTATATAAAAGACATGGTCAAACATCAGGCAACACGAGGTATCAATGCAAGCTTTGTAAAAAGACATTTTCTGATGGTAATAAGCGGCGTCAACATCGACGTTCAGAGATAAACAAAAGCTTTTTTCTGCATATAGTTAATAAAACGCCAATGAGGCGTATGTGCGAGATATTGGACATTTCGTCAAAAACCTACTTTGATAAGTTAAACTGGCTTTATGAGCAAAGTTTAGCATTCGCTAGAGAGCGAGAAATTCGATTATTAAAAACTTCCTATGCTCAAAAAGTCGATATTTGTACTGATAGGCAGGTACATATTAGCAATTGGAGTGATCGTAAAGATAAAAGAAACATTGAATTATGGGCGATAGGCAGCGCCGACAATATCAGTGGGTATGTTTTTGGCGTCCACTTTAATTACGATCCATTAATAGATAGAACGGCAGCTGAAATTGATGCCAGCGCAGTAAACCCTAAAATTACGCCGCCACACCTTCAACCTCATGCACGTCTATGGTTACAACGTTATCATAATGAAGAGCTTAGCATGTCGACTCACGAGCATATAAAAGGCCTATCTAAGCTTGAAAATAGTTCATTTGAACAAGCCGAGATATTAGACGGTACTACAAAACTCCCCGATAAAGGTGCTTTGGTTCACAGTGAGTACACCATGTATGCGCACTTCTTATTAGTAGCAAGGCTTTTGGGAAATGTGAAACAAGTGCATTACTCGCTTGATAGAGAAGCCGGAATAAGAAATGCATTTATGCTTGCCAATAAAGAGCGTGTGTCAAATGGTTCAGCTCATGCATTTTATGTCAAAAACAGGACAGGATTGACCGTTGATGAAAAAAAAGAAATCGTAAAAGATTTTTATAAAGCATTTAGAGTCATCGCTGGCAAATCATTCAGATCAGCTACTGGTACGGAAAGATACAATACAATTATTAGCATGCTTCGACAAAATATACCTCAGGCAAAACTTATCCCCTTTAGTAAGCAAATGTGGCTTAGACATCCCCATTTTACAATGCCTGAACCAGAGAAATTAGTGGCCGCGTTAACACCGATAACGCACCTATCCATTCAAGAGCAATCTGAGCTATATAAACCTTCTTCTCTTGCCGCAATAGATAGGTTTTTCATGTTCGTTAGACGCCGAGTAAGTCTTCTTGAGCGGAGTAAGTCTGTAGCATCAAGCGAGCGCCGCAAATGGCATGGGTACAGTGCCTATGACCCTTATTCATATTTGAAGGTCATGGAGATTGTGCGGCTCTTTTACAATTATTGTTTAAAGGCAAAAGATGGGAAAACAGCAGCTATGAGACTTGGTTTGGCAAAGAGACCAATCAGATTAGAGAGTATTGTATATTTTGAAAAGTGATTTAAGACATTGCAACTCACTGGTTAATAATAAGAAATCCATGATATTGTATTGCATCGAGAGTTTTAGAGGAAAAGTAATAATGATTGTAAAAGGATTTACTATAGGGCTGTTATTCATTAGCTTGAGCGGTTGCGCTTCATTTATCGCTAATCAAATAACAAGCCAAAAAAAATCTAACGTAGAGGGCAATATCTCAGATGGGACTGTTGAGCAACAATTGTGTGATAGCAATAATTACTGTGTTAAAGCAATAGGTTTAGGTGAGTCTGCCGCAGGTGATCACAGTCTAAAATTTACGTTTCATATCAATGATAATCATAAGATTTGGCGCTACGAAGCCAAAAATGACGATGTTGAAACCGCCAAACCACTCGCAAACCATTTGATATTACTCTTTACTGGATACAGCCAACCCACTCAAGTCTTATATATACATCAATTATGGTTACAACAGATGACGGGCGCAGAAGTTATCGTTATACCTAGCGCTGAAAACACAGACACATTTAATTTTGGTCTAAATTACGCACCTCCTATTGTTGCAGAAATTCATAGGTTAAACCCCACAAAAGTGCACCTTGTTGGATTTTCAATGGGTGCACTAGCAGCAAGTGAGGTTGAGAAGCAAATTGACAATGCGAAACTCTATTTAGTTTCACCAATGACCGACTTTGACTATTCAGTTAAAGCAATTTACGACATGTTCTATAGAGATAAGATATACGCAACATTTATCTCTCAAGGCACGCTTGAGGATGCAATTCAAATTGTTTATGAAAAGTCAGGAACAACATCAAAAGATCGTGATTTAATAGCAAAACTGAATGGAGCGAAATCACCTACATTTATCTATACGTCTAATAAAGATAGGGTTATTGAGCATGCTGCTTTTAACGCTATTCAAAATGATAATGTTGATGTAAATATTTATGGAGAGTTAAATCATTTCGAAATGGTTGCCCTATTAAGTCAGGATTTGATGACTGACTTCGTATCTGACTTGCTTGAGAGGCCAGTGTTGAAGAGTGAAATTACAACTCTAGGTATATTATGTGATTTTGATGATGATGATTGTCTAAATCAACTACCTGATTAGCGCACAAAAAATAAGGCGAGTTCAAAAACTCGCCTTAGCACAAATTAAGTAACCGCCTTGCCATTGATGGGGCCATTTTTTTATCAGTCAACTTTATCTTAAGTTAAAGCCAAATCGACCGCTGCTCTGGCATGTAATTCTGTTGTGTTAAATATTGGTACTTGTGGAAGATCTTCCGGTTTTAATAATAAGAAAATTTCGGTACAGCCCAGAATGATCCCCTGTGCACCTTTAGAGATTAAGTCCTCACAAACTTTTATATAGGCATGCTTTGACGCGTCAGTGATCTCTCTTCTTACTAATTCATCAAATATAATTCTGTCCACTATCACTTGGTCATTTTCATTCGGTGAAATAACATCAACAGCAAATTTTTGCTTGAAACGCTGTTTAATATAATCGGCTTCCATAACTGGCTTTGTTCCTAAAATGCCAACTTTACTCAGTCCTGCTTTCTTAATTGCCGAGCCCGTAGGGTCGCTTATATGAATAAAGGGAATAGAAACTATTTGTTCAATATTATCCAACACGCGATGCATCGTGTTGCTAACACATATCAGTATATCTGCGCCACCAAGTTCAGCACCCTTAGCCTTCTCTTCAATGTAAACTCGCGATTCTTCCCAAAGTCCATTTCGCACGTAGTATTCAATATTGCCAAAATTGACACCTTGAATAAGTGTTTCAGCAATTTCCCAACCACCGAGTCGTTGGTTAACGAGATCATTTATCATCCGATAATACTCGGACGTAGCCTGATTGCTCATCCCACCAAGGATGCCAATCGTTTTCATTTTTGTCGGCCGTGTCATTTTAACTCCTGTTGGAAACATTCAGCTTTGTATACTGGAAAGTAATGAATCTATGCATGCCTGCCTGTTGTACGTTCACTACCGTGTAACATGCGAACAAATTAACTATTAGTTTGCAACAATGAAACGTCATTCCCAACTTGATTGGGAACCTCGTAACCACAACTTCAGTGCACCCTAATACCTAACAAAGCAATGAAGGGTAAAGATCAACCCAGCACGGATTACGTTCATTTATCAGTTGGTTTTTCCATTCTCTGTTCCACTTTTCAAACGTTTTTCTCGTAAAATTGCATTATGCATATCGTAGAATTGTTCAAAATAGATCAGTTTGTGAAGGTTGTAATTCACAATAAAGCAGTTTTATCATTCTGAAAAGTACTGTTTTTAAGGTTTCTAGTTGGTTTGGGAGGTTCCCAATCAAGTTGGGAATGACGTATCTTCGTAGTGATATTATTCTGAAAAGTGCTGTTTTTAAGCTTTCTAGTTGGTTTGTGAGGTTCCCAATCAAGTTGGGAATGACGTATCTTCGTAGTGATATTATTCTGAAAAATGCTGTTTTTAAGCTTTCTAGTTGGTTTGTGAGGTTCCCAATCAAGTTGGGAATGACGTT